>DJMM01000002.1 GCA_002435365.1 Ignavibacteriales bacterium UBA6490 | reverse complement strand
CCAGTTATTGGCATCCCACATTTTGACCCATCTGAGTATAGTACCCTGAGGGGTCGGATGGAGCCATTTCCATGGTGTGTGCTGCTGCGGATAGATGGTTATCATGAAAAGAAGAAATGAAAACAGTAAACACAATTTTTTCATTATTTAACCTTTCAATTTATATGATATGTTAAGAGAATTTTACTTAAAGGATGAATCTTCTGCGAATTAACAATAATTCATGAGAATAAGTAGTTATTTAAAAATAAGTTATGGATTTTCTCCGTTTTACGCAACTATTTATTAAAAAATTTTAATATTCGGTGGTTTGGAAAGGGACTGAGAATTCACTGAAGATTATAAAAAAACCATCCAAATTGGCTTAATCTATAATTTTGAATAGCTTTTCTGAGTTGGGGAGCAAGATAGATGGCTATAAAAAGAAGTCATGATTTGGAATTATTATTTGGCTTTTCTCTACAATTATTTTTGATTTTCTATCTTAGTCCATGAGTCTCTGAGCGCAACTGTTCTGTTAAAGACCAGGTTTTTATTGCTCGAATGTTTATCAAGACAAAAATAGCCCTGGCGTTCAAACTGGAATGTCTCACCGGGTTTGGTATCTTTTAGGAACATCTCAAGTTTACAATCGCTTAGTATTTCAAGAGATTTCGGATTGAGGTTTTCTCTGAAATCCTTACCTTTTCCTTCAGGTATTTCAGTATTAAAAAGTCTATCATAAAGCCTAACCTCAGAGGAGATATTATTATTTGCAGAAACCCAGTGAATTGTTCCCTTTACTTTTCTTTGCGACTGAGCAGAGCCGCTTTTCGTTTCCGGATCATAAGTACAATGGACTTCTATTATTTCTCCGGATGCATCTTTTATGGCATCTACATATTTAATTATGTATCCATACCTGAGCCGAACTTCATTTCCGGGTGATAGTCGGAAATATTTTTTAGGGGGATCTTCTTTAAAGTCGTCCTTCTCGATATACAGTTCTCTGGAGAAAATAACTTTCCTTGATCCCATGGAGGGATCTTCGGGATTATTGACAGCTTCCAGTTCCTCAGTCTGATGTTCAGGGTAGTTGATAATAACTACCTTCATCGGTCTAAGCACCCCCATCACTCTCTGGGCCTTTTTATTAAGATCCTCGCGGATGCTGTGTTCAAGGAGGGCAACATCAATAACATTTTCTCTTTTAGCCACGCCTATTCTATCACAGAAATTTCGTATCGACTCAGGGGAGTAGCCTCTTCTTCTTAATCCGGAAATAGTAGGCATTCTGGGATCATCCCAGCCATCAACAATTTTTTCCTCAACCAGCTGAAGAAGCTTTCTCTTGCTCATTACAGTGTAGGTTAAGTTCAATCTGGCAAACTCGATCTGCTGTGGATGATGCTTAAAATTTAATTCATTCAGAAACCAGTCATATAAGGGTCTGTGATCTTCAAATTCGAGAGTACATATGGAGTGTGTAATTCCTTCATAAGCATCTGAGATACCATGTGCAAAATCATACATTGGATAAATATACCAGGTATCTCCGGTTCTATGATGGGGTACTTTCAGTATTCTGTAAATAACAGGATCGCGCATATTTAAATTTGGTGATGCCATGTCTATTTTTGCTCTGAGTGTATGCGTGCCATCCGGGAAATCCCCGTTTTTCATTTTCTCAAAACGGGTCAGATTTTCCTCAATACTCCGGTTCCGGTAGGGACTATTTTTTCCCGCTTCAGTAAGTGTGCCTCTGTACTCCCGGAGCTGATCTGCAGTAAGATCACACACAAAAGCTTTTCCGTCCTTAATAAGCTGCACCGCACAATTATAAAGCCTTTCAAAATAATCTGATGCATAAAATAAGCGGTCTTCCCAATCGAAACCAAGCCAGTGGACATCTTCCTGAATTGAGTTTACGTATTCAATCTCTTCTTTGCTTGGATTAGTATCATCAAAGCGAAGGTTACATTGTCCGTTATAATCTATAGCAATTCCGAAATTAAGACAAATTGACTTAGCATGTCCGATATGCAGATAACCGTTAGGTTCGGGGGGAAAGCGGGTATGTACTTTCTGATTGTATTTATTGGTCACCAGATCTTTATCAATTATTTCCCTGATAAAATTTATAGCAGGCTTTTTTGAATCGGATAAATCAGCATCCATTTTATTTTTATCTAATTTTTTGGGATTAAGTTCTTCCATCAGCTTTCATTAAGGTAATTTTTCAAGTGCTTTTGCGATTCTCCGTAAAGTAGTATCTTTACCAAGGATAGCGGCTATATCATATACTCCCGGTCCGCCTCCGATACCGGAAAGTGCAAGTCTTAAAGGATGAATAAAATTTCCCGGTCCTGACCCGGTTTCCCCGGCGACCCTTTTAAGCGCGTCTTCATAATCCTCTTTAGAAGGATTATCAAGTAATTTAAAAGCAAAAAGCAGTTTTTCAAGGTTCACTCTTGAATCCGGTTTCCATCTTTTTTTAACTGTATCAGGATCGTATTCAGAAGGATCCCCGAAAAAATAAGATCCTTTTTCGTGAATTTCGTGGATAAAGCCTACTCTTTCCTTCATTACTTTTATTACTTTTAAAAGAAATTCGTCCGGGAATCTGTTTTCATCAGTTTTAAGCAGATCCAGCAGCTCCTCATCACTTTTATGTCTAAGGTGTTCGGCATTCAGCCAGTTAAGTTTTTCAATGTTGAAAACAGCGCCTGATTTGTTAACCCTCTCCAGGGAAAAACTTTTTATCATTTCATCTTTAAGGAAAAACTCCCTTTCATCTCCTGGATTCCAGCCAAGAAGAAGAACAAAATTTACAAGTGCTTCTTTCAAGTAACCTTTTGATCTGTAATCCTCGACGGCAACATCGCCCTGCCTTTTGCTGAGTTTTGATTTATCCGGATTCAGAAGAAGAGGGAGGTGAGCAAAGGAGGGTTTATCCCATTCGAAAGCTTCGTAAAGAAGAACATGTTTAGGTGTTGAAGACAACCATTCTTCACCGCGGATTACATGACTGATCTTCATCATATGATCATCTATTACATTTGCAAGATGATAAGTGGGATAACCATCGCTTTTTAAAAGCACCTGGTCATCCACAGTTTCGCTGTCGAATTCAACGGTACCTCGTATCAGGTCATCAACCCTAATTATCTTTTTCGGTAATACATTTAGTCTTACAACATGGGGAATACCAGAACTAAGATTATGTTCTATTTCCCCGCTGGAAAGAGACAGGCAATGTTTGTCGTACATCGTCTGCAGATTATTTTTCTGCTGTTCCTCCCGCAGAGTTTTCAGACGCTCTGGCGTGCAAAAGCAATAATAAGCTTTTTTCTTTTTAACAAGCTCGGAAACCGAATTTAAATATATGGGCAAACGTTCTGACTGCACATAAGGGCCGTACCTGCCTTCTTTACCGGGACCCTCATCATAATCCAGCCCGCACCAGCCGAGTGTATCTATCAGATTTTTGACAGCGCCGTCAACATACCTGTTTCTGTCTGTATCTTCAATTCTGAGAACAAATTTACCCTCTTTGCTTTTTGCAAAAAGATAATTGTATAAAGCAGTTCTTAAACCGCCGACGTGCAGATAACCTGTCGGACTTGGTGCAAATCTTACTCTTATTTCACTCATCTTAAATAAACCGGATAAGGAAAAGCAATATATTATACTCCGATTTTACTTTCAGTATAATACTTCACTTTTTCAATAAATTCATGACTATCGATTGGTTTTGGAATATAATCGGTTGCCCCTGCTTCAAGACATTTTTCCCGGTCACCCTTCATTGCAAAAGCTGTTAGAGCAATTATCGGTGTATCTTTATAATTTTCAATTTGCCGAATTTTTTCAGTAGCTTCAAATCCGTTCATTACAGGCATCTGCATATCCATCAATATCAGGTCAAATTTTTGTTTTTTGACCTGTTCAAGGGCTTCAGCACCGTTTTCAACCACTACAATAGTCTCAAAATTATTTTTCTTTAAGAGCCGGGTGACTATAATCTGTGAATGCTTATAATCTTCGACAAGCAGAATTTTTACCCCCTCTTGTTGCGCGGCGGCTTCCTCGGGTTTGGATGGTTCTTCGTACCGGTTAATCATCTGATTGATGACATCGGCAAGATCTTCAATATTAGAGCTGTTCTTCAACAGCAGTTCCTCAAACATACCGTCTATTTTTTTCAGGTCATCCTTATAATTTTCCTTACCGGTGTATATTATTATTGGAAGTTTCGAAAATCTTGGTGTACTCTTAATTATTTTAATAAGATCGAATCCATTAATTTCCGGCATATCAAGATCAATAATAGCCAGATCAAGGTTCTGATTTGAAATCATATCCATGACCTTGGAGGAGTGCGATTCCGCAAGTGCATTATAGCCGACTTCCTCAACTGCCTGCTTCATTAAATTAAGGGTGGGAACATCATCATCAACTATAAGAATATTTGAATCTCTCTTAAGCCTGAAGCTGGTAAGTACTTCAACCAGATATTTATATTTAATTGGTTTAACAAAATATTCTACCGCTCCCATCAGGAAAGCTTTTTGCTGCTCGGCCTCAACGGAACAGACTATTACGGGAATATTTCTGGTATGTTTATTCTCTCTCACCTGTTTTAACAATTCAAAACCGCTTCCATCGGGCAGAACTATATCCATTAGCACTGCAAGGAAGCTCTCCTTTTCAAGGACCTTTAATGCCCGGTCGGAAGAATTAACTATGGTGGGTTCGTATCCCCATTTATATAGGTAGTTACTCAATAGTTTGGAAGTTGCGTAATCATCCTCCACGACAAGAACCTTATTTTTAGCTGAAGGTTTTGGCAGAGAGCTTATCTGGGTTTCAATACTGGACATTGATTCAATGCCAATTACTATGCTGTAAACAGTTCCTTTTCCTAGCGTGCTTTGCACTTCAATGTTTCCATGAAGTAGTTCGGCATACCTTTTGGCAAGAGTTAATCCCAGTCCTGTTGCTGTTCCTGTTTTTTGCGTGCTTAGTTCGGTAATAACAAAAGGATTAAAAATTGAATTTAATTTTCCCGAGGGGATGCCCGTCCCGGAATCACTTACTTTGAATAAAATCCTGTTATTCTGAGAAGGAGATGCGGAAACTGAAATTCTTCCTCTTTCTGTAAGACGAAGTGAAAAAGTAATTACATTTATTAAAATAGACTTTAACTTCTGTGCATCCACTCTTATAAGTCCCGGAAGGTCATCATCAAGATTTGTTAAAAATTCAATTCTGTTTTTGTCAGCTTTATCAGTGAACAGTTTTACAATATCGTCAATAAAATTCCGGATATTTATTTCGGACAAATTTTCCTTGGTAAGACCGGCATCCAATTTGGCTAAGTCAATAAGGTCATTAATAAGAGACAAAAGATTATAAGCGCTTTCCTTAAGGGTTGACACATATTCAGCCTGCGAAGAAGTAAGATTATCTTCATGAAGCAGGGATGCAAATCCCATTATACTGTTTGTCGGTGTGCGCAATTCATGAGCAATATCAGTGATTATTTCACTTATGTCTTTTCTGTTTCCTATGCTCCCTCCCCAAATAGTTATAAGATTAATCAGATACCCGCCAAGATTTTCAATCAGGTCCTTATCCGCCCTGTTAAATGGATTTTTCCTTCCCAGCTTGATTAAATATTTATCATTGTTTACAAGTTTTATAACAAGCGAACCTTCATAGAGGACAAAATCAGAAACCTGAATATTACATGAGTTATGAAAATCAAACGAGGACGAAACGGTTGAATCGGTCAGTTCCCTGCAACTGCTGCATTCAAATACTGAGTTTAACGATAGATTTTTTTTTGTGCTTCCGGAGTTTCCAAATGCAGTGAATTTTTTATCTTCAGTAAATTTGAACATAACACAAAATTCAAACTCATACTCCTGAACGATAAAGCTGCAGAGTTCTCCCGGAAATGATCTTGACTTGTTAATTGCCTGTTTTAATAACTTGTTGTAACTGTTAAAGTACTCGGTCTTGGAAGTCAGCATGTAACCTGGTAATTGTTGTTATAATGAATTTCTACAAATATATATAATTGCAACCCAAAAAGTAAACAATATTATTTATTCAGGCTCCGGTCTAAATTACTGATATTCTGTTTAGCTAATAAAAAGAAATTTTTTTCTTTGCAAGACTTTCTTATTTTTACAATCGGAGCATATTATATACTCGAATTATTTGACGATAAATGTTAACAGAAAAAAAAATTAGCATACTAGTTGCGGAAGACGAAAATATAATTGCTCTTGATATCGCCGAGAGCATTAAAAGACTTGGATATAAAGTTTCTGGTATAGCCCGTACGGCTGCAGAAGCTATTGATAAAGCAGGTAGCCTTAAACCTGATCTAATATTGATGGATATAATGCTGGATGAAAATTCATCCGGTATAGAAGCAGCTGAAAAAATTAGACTTTTATTTGATATACCCATCATTTATTTAACTGCCCTGGCAGATAAAGAAACTATAAAAAAAGCTAAAATTACTGAGCCTTTCGGATATCTGCTTAAACCGTATGAACCCAGATCTCTACATTCTTCGATCGAAATGGCAGTTTATAAACATAATGTTTATCAAAAGCTCAAAGAACGGACCCTGGAACTTGAAGAAGAAAGACTGAAATCGGACAGACTGCTTAAAAACATTTTGCCTGAGGTGATTATAAAAGAACTGAAGGAAAATGGTTTCATTAAGCCGCGCAAGTATAAATCAATAACAATACTTTATACCGACTTTCAGGGTTTTACAAAAATTGCATCCCAGCTGGCACCCCAGACTCTTGTAGCTGAGCTTAATGATATCTTTAAGAATTTTGACGCTATTATTGAAAATTATGGGTTGGAAAAGATTAAGACAATCGGTGATTCATATGTGGTGGCGGGAGGATTACCGCTTGAGTCGCAGGATCATGCAAGGAAAATAGTACATGCGTCAATTGATATGCAGAATTTCCTCAAAAAGAGAAGCGCTTTCTCCGGAATTGACTGGAAAATGCGTGTAGGAATTAATTCCGGTAGCGCAATAGCCGGGGTTGTCGGTAAAAAGAAGTTTACCTATGATATTTGGGGTGATACAGTTAATACTGCGGGATTAATAGAGAAATTATGTAAATCCGGAGAAATAAATATATCCGAAACAACCTATTCACTGATAAGCGATTTTTTTGAATGTGAATATCATGAATCAGTGCAGATCCTGGGGAAAACAGGATTAAAAATGTATTATGTGAAAAATCTTAAAAGCCGAACTATCTAAAATTATCTCCAGCTGACCGATGGAATCCTTTTAATTGTGAAATAAATTCGTGATTTTTACTGTTATTGTATACTTGTTAATTTTAAAAATAATTTATATTAAAAACGATTGTCTTATTTCGATGCGAAATGAATAGATCAAAACTTAAAATACTGGTTGCTGAAGATGAGCAGATAATAGCAATTGATATTAAAAATACTTTAAGAAATCTCGGTTATGAGGTCATCAAAATAGTAAACAATGGACCTGATGCTATTAATGCTGCAGGTGATCTGAAGCCTGACCTCATACTAATGGATATTATGTTGAACGGTCCTCTCAATGGTATTGAAGCAGCAAATACAATAAATTCCAAATATAGTATACCGGTTGTTTATCTTACCGCCCTTTCGGATAATGAAACTCTGAATAAAGCAAAAATAACGGAACCTTTCGGGTATATCCTGAAGCCTTTTGATGAAAGGATGCTGAGTTCTGCGGTAGAGATGGCTGTTTACAAACATAAAATTGATTCAGAACTTAAAAAGAAAACAATCGAACTGGAGGAAGAAAAAATACTCACCGACAGGCTGTTGCACAATATTCTGCCCTCCGAGATTGTGCACGAGTGGAAAAATTTTGGCTTTATCAGTCCCAGACATTATAGTCAGATTTCAATTCTTTTTACAGACTTTTGTGACTTTGCAGATATCTCCTCCAAACTGCCGCCTGATGTCCTCATTGAAGAACTTAATGATATTTTCCAGGGTTTTGATGTCATTATTGATTCATACAAACTAGAGAAATTAAAAACGATCGGAGCAGCTTATATGATCGGCTCCGGACTGCCGAAAGAGGATGAAGATCATGCCGTGAAAATCACCTGCGCTGCCATCGATCTGAATAATTATCTTAATGAGAGAAATTCCGCATCGAAGATAAAATGGAATATGAGAGCAGGAATAAATTCCGGACAGGTAATAGCAGGGATAGTTGGTACTAATAAATTTACTTACGACGTCTGGGGTGATGCTGTTAATATCGCAAGCAGAATTGAGAGCAGTTCCTTGCCTGGAAGAATTAACATTTCGGGCGCAACCTACAATCTCATTCAAAAGTATTTTGATTGCGAATACAGAGGCAGACTTAATGCTAAAGGGAAGGGAGAGATTGATATGTATTTTGTGAATGGTATAAAAGAGCAACATTCTGGGATTCTTGGGACTTACAAATATTTCTGATATAAATTATCAATTCTCTTAGTTTATTTATTGAGCAGTTATGTAATTGTTAATCTGCTTGAAGGAAAAATGAATATATCAGTAAACATAGGGTCAAAAAGTAAAGAAATATTTTAAAATCATCAGTAATTTATTGCTCCCTGTAAAATGATCGAGGGGACAGTTTTTCTGTAAGGTCTTTCCATAAAAGTTTCTGAATATTTTAAATGAAAAGAAATTCTCTTATTGATTGATAATTTTAGTAAGGCAGATATGAGGAGTCCATCTCCATACATTGCAGTACTTTCCAGAAGCCCGGGAAATCCTGAATCATAGAAGTATAGTGCGGATTGATAGGAATCAGTACTGTAAAATGAAATTCTTCCTAATACCGAAATCCATTCTTCAAGATCAAACTTAAGATCCTGCATCGTTAAATATCCCTCTTCTAAAAAATAATTACTGATTTTATTCTTCAGATAATCGCATCTGAATTTAATTTTTCCTTTACCATAGTCAAGTTTCATTTCTGCACGTAAAGTGCTTTTTTGTCTGGTACCGGAATTTATAATTTCTTCTGATGGAATTGATTTATCACCAGAATCATACTTGTAGGTAAGACTGATAGATATCTGTTTCTTTAAAGGTATTACAGCATTAATTAAAAGATCAAATCCATTTTTGGAATTATTCCCGTATTCGGATTTTGGAAAAGAATACTGGTCAATATAGAAATTTAGATCAGTAAATCCGGTTTTGACAGACAAACCGGTATAAAACCCTTTCTCATTCTGAGTTATTCTGTTTTTTTCACCGAAACCGGAGCCGTACAGGTTAATATAGCCCGGATTATAATTTCTAAATAATGTAATAAACTCAAGCTCTTTTACGGGCGTTATCAGAACTCCTGCAATGATGGCTGATCGGTATGAATATGCAGCTTCTCCGATAATAAAAATATTGTTGCAAGTTACAGAGGTATTAATGGACAAACCTTCGATCAGATCTTTGCCATTGAAAATTTTGTCAAAGCTTGTAATAAAAAACGATGATCCGATGCTTATGAAATCATTATTATATGCAACACTGCCGCCTGCAGTTTTTGAAAGCACAGTATTTTTTCTTTCCATTTCAGTACTGCTGCGGTGGTAGCCGTCCTTTAAAAGTTTAATTATATTTCCATCTGCATCAATTGAAGCATCGATATTCCTGGAAGATAAAAATCCTCTTAAAGTAAAATGAGAACCAATATTTTCAGCAGCTATACCCCTGAAAAAATTCATCTCGTTAGTTCCGGTATTAGGCCTGATGCCTTTTGCTTTTTTGAAGACAGAGCTAATAACATAGGAGTTTTTTGGCATTCCGTAAGTTCCCCATAAAAGTAATCCCTGTCCTTCTTCAATAAGATAGTCGCCGATGATAACCGAGTTCATGGAAGTTAAGTTTTTTAAATGAATAAATCCTGAATAATAATCAGCAAGTAATTTCTCACCATCATCTTTTTCCGTTGAAAATCCTGCAGCAACTGCGTCCCCGAAATTTATTTTGAGACGATTTAAGTTACTCCATTCAGATAACTCACCAGAGGAGCTGAGATTTCGTTTGCGAATGCGGCTTTTAAAATTAATTTTTACCGGGCCGCTTAAAACGGAATTTGGTGTGGCGATGTCTTCTGTAGTTATAAAAGGCAGGATCATTTTTATCCTTTTTGCCGGAATATCTTTAACCATGTAAAGTTCACTCTTTGAGAAAAAGACCCCAAACCGGGTTCTGAATATAATTATTTTATCAGCATCAGTTATGGATAAAAATGGTACCGCCGAAAGTTTTTCTCTATTAGCGGTATTAATATTGACGGGCTCAGTAAAAAAATGTTCAAAATATTCAATAAATTCAGATTCATCGCTTTCTTCAGATGTAAAAAAAATACTATCGCCGATCTCATCTATATAATCGGAAGAATCGACATCCTGTGCCCATGAATAAACACTGAATATAATTAACGCACTTACCAGCGCCTTAATCATTATTTAATCCCAGGAAAGCTTTAATTTCTTTTTGCCTGTTCAGATATTCATTAAAACTAAAAATCAAGCTTATCTGATGAGTAATTCCCAAATCCCTGTGCATAAAGAATGCATAATCAAAACTAAAGTAATTTTTGTGGAATCCAGACCCTAAAGCATATCTTAATGGTACCGTTGATATTCCTGATCTCAGGGTTAGAAGATTGAAAATTGTATATTCAATACCGGCATTTAATGAATACTCAAATTTAACTTCCTTATGCAGGCTGATATGAAGGAGGCACAGATCTGAAAAGTTAATACTGAGTCCCGAACTAATAGTTACCGGTATCTGGTTTTCTACGTGACCAAAAGTTGCATTTGTCAGATTAATAATATTAAAACCAAAACGGATATCGGACGTAACATAGCCTAATGTGCCAAGATTT
Organism: Ignavibacteriales bacterium UBA6490; assembly: GCA_002435365.1. GTDB lineage: Bacteria > Bacteroidota > Ignavibacteria > Ignavibacteriales > Ignavibacteriaceae > UBA6490. Next base: position 32,993 of record DJMM01000002.1, on the reverse strand, counting down.
AAATAAAATGATCCTTCATTTCCATACCTTTCGATTGACACATAATGATAATTTAATGCAGCACCAACAAAAAGATCCTTGTAAAGCTGGTTTGAGAAAGAGAAAAGAAATTTGGTTTCATGGTACAGGTTGTAGCCGTACGTCATAATTCCTACGGCGAAAGCTCCAAGCGATGTCGGCTCTACATATGCAATAAAACCATTTTTCAGTTCCGACAGACCAAAAGGTGATGGTGAATAATAAATACCCGCTTCGCGCCAGGGGATTTGCGGCAGTCCTGCAGGATTATTAAAAATGGCAAAAACATCGTCTGAAGAGGCAGCATCTGAATTGCACAAAGAGACCTGACGTGCGCCAGGAATATTCTGCGCAAAAGAAGCTGAAATCAAGAATAGGCTTAAAAGTAGATACAATTTTGTCTCCCCTGTATACTTTTAAATTTATTGTGTCATTATATCGAAATTCCTATATTAAATCAATATCAATATTTTTTTTTATTAATATGAAATCTTTAATAATATTTGTATTTATTTCCGTTACAGCCGTTTTTCCACAGGAGCTTAATTGCAAAGTGACAATTAATTATGAGGCTCTTCCGGTTGTGAATAGGGAAAAACTCAGGGATTTTGCAGAAATTGTTGAAAATTATCTGAATAGTACAACTTTTACGAATGAAAATTTTGACGGAGAAAAAATCGAATGCGTTTTAAATATTTACTTCACCGGTTCTTCCAGTGATGTTAATTATAATGCACAGCTTTTTGTTGGGAGCAGAAGACCTGTATATAAATCCCAGAAAAACTCTCCGATGTTAACCATTATGGATAACAATTGGAGCTTTATTTATGAAAGAGGTCAGAGTATATACCAGAGCCAGTCAGTTTATGATCCTATTACAAGCTTTCTTGATTTTTATGCACTTATGATAATTGCATACGACATGGATTCTTTTGAAGAGATGAGCGGTACGATTTATTATTCTAAAGCATTCGATATCGTGAACCTGGGAGAAGCCAGCAGGTTCAGTAACGGGTGGCAGAAGACTACCGGTTCCTACAGCCGCAGGGGACTGGTTGAAGACCTGCTTAACGAAAAGTACAGGCCGTTCAGGGAAAGTTTTTATTATTATCATTACAATGGAATAGACCTTTATACCACCAAAAAAACCGAAGCACAGAAAAATATTGCAGCACTTGTAACCACTCTTGATCAGATGAGAAGTAAAATTGATATAAACAGCATCCTGATAAAAACATTTTTTGATGCCAAGCATGGGGAAATAATAGAGTATCTTTCGGATTATCCGGATCAACAGTTATTCAATATTCTAAAAAAAATAGATCCTCCTCATGCATCAAAGTATGATGAAGCGATGAAAAAATAATAATATTTTAACCTCAACCCATAAATAGTTAAAAATTACCGCTACCTTGTCTATCTTAACTTATCAGACGGATGCTATAGTCAAAATTGGTTAAGTTACAATATTTGTCATTTATTTACTTTTTCTAGCAAATATCAAAATAAACGGTTACAGGATTTAAACGGATTATTTTATTTTTATACACTTTTCTTATCCCTCAATTAAGTACCTCTTCTCTCAATTTTATTGAGGAATACATTTTAGATAGGTTTTGGATAAGGAAGTTGTGGTACATACGGTAAGGTATTTCGGCTAATTGATCAATTACTTAATTTTTTAATAACACGATAATATTTTTGATTTGTTTAGTTTTTACAGTAACAAATTTCAGAATGGAATCGGGATTCACACTTCTCATTGAATTAAGTAAATAATTTATAACTTTATAGTACCTATATTTAATTACTTGATTAATGGAGGAAAAATGTTGGAACAAGGTGTAAAAGCTCCGGATTTCAGCCTTCCTGATCAGGATGGGAAAGTTCACTCGCTGAAAGATTTCAGAGGAAAAAATGTAGTGTTATATTTCTATCCAAAGGATAATACACCAGGATGCACCAAAGAAGCTTGCAATTTCAAAAATGAACTGCCGGATTTTAAAAGTCTGAATGCTGAAATATTGGGAATTAGTGCTGATTCAGTGAGTTCCCATAAGAAATTTGCCGATAAATTCGGTCTTCCATTCAAATTACTAAGTGATGAGTCCAGAGAAATCATAAATAAATACGGAGTCTGGATTCTTAAAACTCTTTATGGAAAGAAATCCTTTGGAATTGAGCGAAGTACTTTTGTCATTGATAAAAATGGTATTGTAAGAAAAATATTCAGAAAGGTTAAAGTTGACAATCATAATAAGGAGTTAAAGGAGGCATTGAAAGAATTATGATGCTGGTAACCAGAAGGGAGACATTCAGTGCGGCACACCGGCTTTTTAAGCCGGAATTATCAGATGATGAAAACTACAGTATATTCGGAAAATGCAGTAATCCAAATTGGCATGGACATAATTATACTTTAGAAGTTGTCGTTTCAGGCGAAATAAATAAGGACACGGGATTTGTTATTGACCTGACAAAGCTTAAAGAAATTATAAGAAAAAACGTGATATCAAAAGTCGATCATAAAAATCTTAACACGGAAACTGATTTTATGAAAGGAATTATTCCTACCTCGGAAAATATAGTTATGAGAATTTGGAAAGTTCTATCAGGAAAAATTCCTTCAGGAAAATTATACTCAGTAAAGTTGTATGAGACAGAGAATAATTATTTTGAATATAAAGGAGGATAAAAAGTGGACCATGAAAAACTCCAGAATATTGTAACCGGTCTTCTCGAGCTGATTGGGGAAGATCCCCAAAGAGAAGGTTTGTTAAATACCCCTAAAAGGGTGGCAAAGGCTTATGAATTTTTGACTTCAGGTTATCATAAGAAAATCGAGTCTGTAATGAACAATGCTATTTTCCAGGAGAAATATAATGAAATGGTTCTGGTGAAAAATATTGATTTCTATAGTCTTTGTGAACATCATATGCTGCCCTTTTATGGAAAGGTGCATGTAGCATATATCCCTGACGGTAAAATTGTCGGTTTAAGTAAAATACCCAGAATCGTGGAAGTGTTTTCCAGAAGACTTCAGGTACAGGAAAGGATGACACAGGAAATTGCCGATACACTGAATACTTATCTTCAGCCCCAAGGGGTTGCAGTTGTTTCTGAAGCATTTCATATGTGCATGATGATGCGCGGAGTTGAAAAACAAAATTCTTCAGCTACCGCCAGCGCAATGGTAGGTGTATTCAGGGATGATGCCAGAACAAGAACAGAATTTCTTCAACTAATTACCGATCATAATATCTGATGGCTAAAAAAAATAAAGTGGTATGGATAACAGGTTCAAGTTCGGGAATTGGAAAAGCTGCTGCTAAAGAGTTTGCCAGGACCGGTTCAAATGTGGTTGCTTCTGCAAGGAGGGTAAAAGAACTAGACCGCTTAAAAGCTGAACTCAGTAAAGAAAAGCTTAATATTGATATTATCCCCTGCAATGTAGCCTCTGCAGCGAATGTAAGTCAGGTTGTTAAAAAAATTACAACCGATTACGGCATAAGCTGTGTGATTAACAATGCGGGGGTAACTTCTTATAAAACCGCGGCCGAAAACTCTGTTCAGGAAATAACTGATATCATTAATACTAATCTGCTCGGGGCTGTTTATTGTATAAAATATGTCCTGCCATATATGATAAGACAGGAGGAGGGAACCATAATAAATGTTCTTTCCACTGCCGTTAAAAAAATATTTACTGAAAGCAGCGCTTATACTGCATCCAAAACGGGATTGCTTGGTTATACCAATGTGCTTAGGGAAGAAGTAAGAAAATACAATATCAGAGTTATTAATTTAATACCAGGACCAACTGATACACCAATGTGGTCTTCTTCCGTGAGGAAAGAAAAATCAGAAAAAATGATGTCATCGGAAGATATTGCAAGAATAATGGTCTGGAACTTCCTTCAGAAGGGTAATGCTGTAAATGAGGAGGTTGTAATTAAACCAATATCAGGTGATTTGTAGATCTGAATTAAGTTCAGGGTGGTGATCCTGTTCCCGAATAATTTTATGATTACTGATAAGTCAAAACTCTAATTTGAGTGAATCAGTGCAATAATTAGTTGGGATAATTTATTAAATTTATTAGGATAAAAAAGCCGGATTTAAAATTCCGGCTTTATTTATTTGTTTATTTATTTACAGAAACCTCTCCGATCAAGTCTGGACATTGGCCTCATCATCCTTTTTCCCATTTTTTGATGGCAAGGGGTGAATTTCCTGAAGTCCTGCTTCTGTTGATCAGTAAGCAGTTCATACACATTTATTCTGAATTCATCGCCTGATAAAGCGATTTTACCTTTCAGCTCATTCATTTTTTTGGTGAGGTCTAAAATGTTGTTTTTGTCCAGGTTATCAGAACGCATCATCGCTCTTTTATCAATTCTCATTTTGTCTAGCTCATCGCGTAATTTGCTTGCTTCAATGAAGTGACCTTCTTTTAGCTCATCAAATTTCTTCTGCTGTTCATCAGTAAGATTTAATTCGCTAAGTTTGCAGTCATGCATCGATCTGCGGTTATTTTTTGATGTCTGAGCAGCAGTATTTGCCGTCATGAAGAAAACAAAAATTACAATTGAAAAAGACACAAAGTTATATTTCATTATTTACTCCGGATAAAATTTCCTATTTGCCGGTTGGACAACCAAAGATATAGCGGTGGTTTAAAACCGGAAACTTTTAGTGAAACCGAGAAGAAGTAATCTTTTTGTATAATAATGACGTATGATTGATACCGTAAATATTTTAATTTATTGAAAAGTAGGATGAATTTTCAGCTTTATTACTGACAAATTGGATTTCAGCAAGGTAAATTGGTATTCTGAATCGGTATGGTTTTACAAACGGCTGAATTCGGGGTAAAACAAAGAATTTTCTGAGAATTGAACATCAATTGCCCTTAGATTTTTATTTTAAACTTATTATTTGTCATTTTTGTCCAAAGTATAATTTATGATGTCCCAAAATGACGAGGATTACGGGCTGGTAAAAAATTTTCTCCTGGGAGATGAAAGTTCTTTTAACAGGCTTGTTAGGAAATACCAGCAGAAAATTTATTGGCATGCCCGGCGGATGTCTGGCAATCATCTTGATGCTGATGAAATTGTTCAGGAGGTTTTGCTGGTTCTATATAATAAACTGGGTACATTCAGATTTAATTCTTCTTTGTACACATGGATCTATAGAATTACATCGACCAGAAGCATAAATTACCTTCGAAGAAAAAATATAAGGAACATTTTCTCCACCGATTCTGAGCAAGCAAGAGACATAGGAAAAGAAGCAAATATTATTGAAAATATTGAAGTCCGTGAAAAAACTGAAAAGGTTATGAATATGCTTCAGAAACTTCCCAGAAAGCAGAGAGAAGTATTTATATTCAGGAATATAAATGAAATGAGCTATGAAGAGATTTCTGAGATTACAGGTACAAGCATCGGTGCCTTGAAGGCAAATAATTTCCATGCTGTAAAAAAAATAACAGATTTGATGGATAAATATGAAAAGTAGAAATAAAATAATATTATATCTTGATAACTTGATGGAAGGGGAGGAGAAGGTAAAGTTCGAGAATGAACTTTTGCACTCCGTAGATCTGGCTGAGGAATTAAAGCGGATTAAGAACGAGCTTGAGGAATTAAAAAAATATGCTGATGCCGATATTGATGCACCATACTTCAATAATATTATTCCTGTATTCAGGGGCAAAACTAAAAATCAAAAGGTTCGAATGGTATTTCCGGTACCGCAGTACAAGTCATTTATACCAGCTCTAACAGTTGTTTTAGTAGGTTTGTTGCTATTAATATTTAATAATAGTGGTAAAAAATCACTAGATCTTACCAATTTGAATGATAGTGAACTGCAAAACATAGCCAGTGAGTACCAATTATTCGACAACAGCAGTACTTTCTCAGATATGATTAATGATCAGATATCAGACAAGGTTGATTCGCTTTATATTGATGAATTTGTAGGATCCGGCAGTGATATCGCATATATTGAATCTATTGATTATAATTCCCTTCTAGCAGTATTGAGTAATGAGGAAGCAGAAACAATTTATCAACAGCTAATTAATAAAAATTTTACAATTGGTGGGTTATGAAATATTTTGCAGTTATAGTTTGGGTATTGATCTTTTCCGTTAATGTTATACCTCAGGATGAACACATGGGAAGGATGCAGCCGCAAAAAAGAATAAAACAACTTGAAAAGGTGAAATTGCTTGAAATACTTGATATGGATGATGAAACAGCATCAAGATTTTTTAAACTTAAAGATCAGCATGAAAATAATATTTCCTTACTCCGGGAAAGACAGAATAAAATTCTTGACGATGTGGAGGAAACTTTATCGGAGGATGGGAGTAAAAAAATCAGTTCTTTGAATAAACTGGTTAGTGACTTCGAAAAAACCGAAAAAGAGATGTTTGATGAGAGGGAACGGTTTCATCAGGAGATTCAAAATCTGTTGCCAGCAGAAAAATTTGCCAGATTCATCGTTTTTGAGAGAAATTTTCGTGCTGAAATAAGGGAGTTAATAATGGGAGACAGAATGCGGAGAAGAAATCCACGTAATTAATCCTTTCAATTTTTCAGTTTTTTAGGTATTTTAGCAAAACTATATTAAAAATATAGTTGATTTTTCAAGTTCCCTACAATATTTTTAACCCCGAAATTTTTGCGGAAGTGGTGAAATTGGTATACACGCTATCTTGAGGGGGTAGTGCCTTAATTGGCGTACGGGTTCAAGTCCCGTCTTCCGCACCATTGAATTTTTTAACAGAAGAAAAGGATGATAATTATGATGAGAAAAATATTATTACCAATGGGTCTGTTCGTATTGTTGCTAAATGGTAATATTTTATCACAGGACATGAATCCCGAAGCAGGCAAACTTTTTAATGCTGGAAATGATATGCTGAAATCCGGCAATTATTCCGGTGCTGTACAGAATTATGATAAAGCTCTGGAGATTGAAAAAGATTACAGGATTTATTACCAGAAAGGTATTGCATTAAAAAAGTCCGGAAATACTGAAAAAGCAAAATCTGCCCTTGAAGAAGTTATTAAACTAAAGCCTGATTTTGAAGCTGGTTATAATGCTCTTGGGGGAGTTTATTTTGCTATGGGAAATTACGAAGGGGCTGTAAATAGTTTTGAGAAAGTGCTTGAATTCAGTAAGGATAACCGGGTTAAGAATACTGTGAAGAATAATCTTGCCTTGGCTTATGCTAAAATGGGTAATGAAGCAGTGAGCAATGGGAACCAGGAAAAAGCAATTTCCTATTTGCAGAAGGCAGTTGAAATGAATAATTATGATGCGGCTTATCTGTCGCTTGCGAAATTATATTCAGAGCTTGGTGAGGATGATAAGAGTATTGATGCTGCAGAAAAGGCACTTAAATATAGAAATGGTATAAGCAAAGGAGGTCCTTATTATTATATGGGCGTTTCTTACAAAAACAAGGGAGACAATGCCAAAGCTAAGGAAATGTTTAACTTTGCCAAGGCCGATCCAACATATAAGAAGCTAGTCGAATATGAATTAGGTCTTCTTCAATAACATAGTTTAAGTTATTAATCAATAACCCCCTTGTAAAGGGGGTTATTTTTTTATACGCTGATGAACTTGGAGTCCTGTGTTTCGTGCTGAACCGATTCAAATAGTGGGTTTATTTTTTTCATTTTGAATATATATTATTTATAATAACTTAGGTAAGTTCTTTTAAGATTTTGCATTAAATTACATTTTCATTACTAATTTGACTTAAGAAGTCTGTAGAATCTGAATTTCAACTAATATTTTATCGCAATATTAAACAATTTGATTCAAATTATATGAAACAAATTCTTTTCTTTTTTGATTTTAAAAGGTTTCCCTTTTGATAATAACCGGTATCAGATAAATGAATAAAATCGTTGCTTCTCTGATTATAATTTTAGCTGTATTCAGCCATGCCCAAAATAAATCTGATTCCTATAAGGATGCCATGGAAGCTTACCGGGCAGCAAATTATCCGGCTGCAGTAAAAATTTTTAATAAATTCATTGGTGAGTATGAATCAGGGGATGAGACCTATGCATCTGCCGTATTCTATCTAGGAGAAAGTTACTTCAATTTAGCACAGAATAAGGCAGCAGCAACTTATTACGAATTTCTGGTTAATAATAATAAGTGGACCAATTACCGAGATATATCGTTGTTCCGCCTTGGAATCATTTATTTCGGAGATGGTAAGTATGAATTAAGCAGGGAGAGATTCAACAGGCTTTTATCTTTGTATCCTGGAAATGAATTTACCGGCACTGCTTTGTACTGGATAGGAGAATCATTCATTCGCCAGGGGAAAACCGCAGAAGCAATTGAATTTCTTGAAAATGCAATTGAAAACAGAAATAATAATACTCTTCTTGATAACACAATTTTTTCTTTAGCCTCGGCTTATGAAAAAGCCGGAGATTACGAAAATGCTGTCAAATATTATGACAGGTTGTTGTCGTACCATAGGAACAGCCCACTTGCAATTAAAGCTCAGATTAGGATCGGGATATGCTATTTTAACTTGAAGGACTATGAGTCTTCGATCCTTGAGCTTAATAATCCAATGCTTTTAAATCTTCCTGAAAACCTTTACTCAGAAAGTCTGTACCTTCTTGCAAATTCATATTTTAAAACCGGATCATATTCCAAAGCAGAAAAAATCTACAGGGAAATTATTGACAGGTATCCTGAATCAGATGTTATCCGCGAGGTTAAATACGCGCTGGCCTGGAGCTTGTTTCAGGAGAAGGACTATAGTAATGCTTTCCTGATTTTTGATTCTCTGAGTGAAGGCGGTGATTCTATTGCTGAAAAATCCTTTCTCTGGAAATCTGAGGCAAAAAGATATAGCGGCGAACAAGGGATTGCATTTATTATTTATCAGCAGTTTCTTGATAAATATCCTGAAAGTGATTATAGGGGATATGTTTATTACCAGATGGGTGTAGTGAACTATGATAGTAAAAAAACAGATTTGTCCGAAGGCTATCTAAGTTCAGCAGTAAATTCCGCTGATCCCCTCATTCGCGCAAAAGCTTTTACATTAAAAGGTGAAATCGATCTGGAGAAAAAAAGATACCAATCGGCACGGGATAATTTTGAAAATGCTGTTGAGCTTTTTACTGCGGATGAGGAGATAACTTCGCGGGCATATCTGGGACTGGGTGCGGCGTTATTTTATCTTAAAGAATATGACCAGGCATTAGTGTACTTAAACAGGATTTCGATTGAGAGTCCTCAATTTGAAGCCGATAAAGTAAACTACTATATAGCGGAGAATTTATACGCGGCTGGTAAATTTACCGATGCAATATCCAGGTATAGTCAGATTTCGGGTGAGGATAGCGAATTAGCCGGCAGGTCAATGTTTGGGAAAGCATATGCAAACTTTAATTTAGGCAGATATGATCAGGCAGCATCGCTCTTTTCGGATTTCATTAAAAAATACCCTGAGGATATGAATGCCGGAGATGCAAGAATAAGACTGGCTGACAGCTATTATGGGAATAAGAATTATGCCGCAGCCAGTAATGTATACCGGGATATTTTTGCACGTAGCGGGATTAAAGTTGATAATCCCCATCTTTATTTTCAGTATGCGCAGGCTCTTTACAGAGATGGGAAAACAAATGATGCGATTTCCAAATTCTACGAAATCAGGGAAAAATTCCCTAATTCGGATTATGCCCCGCGTGCATATTATATGGTAGGATGGATTTATTTTCAGAAAAGTGATTATAGGAATGCTATTAGTCAGTATAATAATACTTTAGAACTTTATCCCGGCGGACAGCTCGCTCCGGTTATTTATTATTCGGTTGGTGATGCTTATTACAACATGGGAAAATATGATTCTGCAATTACAAGCTACCAGAAAATCATAACACTTTTTCCAGGCTCATCAAATGTTTACGATGCCCTGAATGGTATTCAATATTCTTATATCGCCCTCGGTCAGCCGGATAAGGCAATCGAAAAGATCGAACAATATATATCCGCAAATCCGGGATCAGATTTTGCAGATCAGCTTTCATTTAAAATAAGCGAGATTTATTACAGTAATAAGGAGTATGAAAAATCCAAGAATAGTTTTAAAAAACTGATTAATAACTTCAGGAACAGCAAACTTGTACCCGATTCTTATTACTGGATTGGGAAGAGCGCTCAGAACTTAAACCAAAATGAGGAAGCTGTATTTAATTATAATATGATTATAGAAAATTATCCGAAATCCGAAATGACCTCATCTGCGATAATTGAAATTACTTCGATTTATAATTCTATGAAAAGATACGATATGTCTGTAAGACTTCTCGATCAGATTATTGCAGGAACGGATAATGAATCCCCCAGGAAAAGCGAATTTCTATATTTAAAAGGAACTGCTCTTTCACAAAAAGGTGATACTGCTGCCGCTGCAGATGTGTTTAGTGAAGTAACAATGTACTATAAGAATACGATTTTCAGTGATAAGTCAAAGTTTGAGCTGGGTCTTATCGATATGAATGTAAAAAATTTCAGCTCTGCGGAGAAGAATTTTCGTGAACTTGCCGAAACCAGATCAGATGACCTGGGCGCAAAAGCACAATTTTACTATGGAGAAGCGCTTTATTTGCAGAAAAAATTCAGTGAGGCAGTCACAGCACTGGTAAGGGTTAGAAGTGTATTTTCCGCTTACGGAGAATGGCTGACAAAATCCTACTTAAGGATAGGCGACTGTTATGTTGCTATGAATGAGAATGATAAGGCTGCAGATATGTATAGGGCAGTTCTCTCAAGAAACAGGGGGGACAAATACGGGGAAGAAGCACAGAAAAAATTAAGGTCGATTCAATGAAAAAGATTTTTGTCATATTGCTTCTGCCATTTGTTCTTTATTCGCAGGAGGTATCGGATAAAAACCCCTCTGTGGAGCTTCCAGAATTCGTTATTACCGGTAAGGAATTGATGAATCTCCAGCAGACAAAAAAACCTGAAGCTGGACTTTTGACGATAATTTCAGAGAATTTTATCAAACCGGTCCTTAATCCGGAAGAATTGGAATTGGGAGAAATAGAAGGTCCTCAGAGCTTCAATTTAAATCTTAGGGATTCCTTTTATTACAACAATGGGATTATTAAGACCCTGTTTGGCATAAATACTCTGCCCAATGTAAGTATTAGAATCTCCTCACCATATAAATCAGGACTTTTTGAAGGTCACCTTGATGGGAGAAATATCCGGCCATATGTAAAAAATGCAGAAAGATATTTTTTGAATGCAGGTGCAGGTTTGTCACTTTTTTCTGGCTATGAAAATCTGTTTCTGCCGGGTGCTGAATATAATATTACCGCTGATTTTAATTCGGGATCTTATAAATTATTCGCCGGTAGCGAACCTGCGTTAAAAAGAAATTTATACCAGGGAGAGCTTGGCGCTTCCGTAAAAAATATTTATTCTGACAGATTTCAATTTAACCTTAAAACAGGTTACCGTTATACAATGCTGAAAGATGAAGAGTTCGAGGAAGGACATTTTTCTGTCGACGGATTGTCCTACCTGAACTTCGGTAATCTAAACGGCGGAATACTTCTGAATTACAGGAACCAGATGTTCAGTGATTCCAATACTTCAAATTCCTATTACAATTATATTTTGATAAGACCTTCTGCGGGATTTGAGTTTAGTAAATTTCTGAAAGCTTCTTTTGGAATCACATATTCACACGCACTGGAAACTAGTTTTACTACGCTTTTTGCAAGTGTCGGTTTAAGACTAAATCGTAATTTAACTTTGTTCGGAGAATTTGCACCGGGAGGTGAATTTATTGTTGCTTCTGAATTTCTCGATCAAAATATCTACTTTAATCCGCAGAATAAACCCAATATTTTTGTTAAAAAAACTGTCGATCTTAAAGGTATGCTTAAGTATGAGTACAGCAGATATTTTGAAATAAGCGGTGGCTTCAGATACAAGTCCTATAATAACCTGCCCTATTTTCCGGAAATGAACCCTGATGGTACATTCACTTTGAATCCTGCCGATGCTGAGTTATATGGATTATTCCTGAATATGATGTTTCATAAAGGGCCGTATGGATATTTCTATGCATCCACAGATATCCAGGAAGTAAAAGATGAAAAAAACAGTATCATTCCTTATTTCCCCTCACTTATATCTTCATTAACTTATGGGTACGATTTCGCGGAAGGTTTGAATACCGAAGCGAACCTGATATACAGGTCAGGTATTTATACAAATATTGCAAATACAGAAAAAATAAATGCTTATATTAATCTTGAAATAAATTTGTCGTACAGTATTTCAAAAAATTTAAAACTTATAGCTGGAGTATGTAATATTCTTAACAGAAAGAATTATATATGGAGTAATTACAGGGAAATCCCCCTTGATTTATCAGCAGGTATTTCATATATCTGGTAGAAGTTTAACTAATTAATATTATGAACAGATTTGAACTGGTAAAAAAACTTTCATCGCTGGCAGAAATTCCAACTTCCGAAGGCGAAATATTTCTTGAGCTGTTTCTCAGGAAATTATCAGGCATAATTACAACAGAACAACTTATAAATATACCCGGATTAGGTTCATTTTCATTACACAAAAATTCTTCAGGCCAATCGGCGGTTACTTTTTTCAGCGATACAGAATCCAGGGAATTGGTCTTCTATCTCTCTGAAGAAAGAAACGTACTTAGATATCAGCCTTTTAATATCTCACTGGGAAAACCCGTTTTTCCTCTTAAAGGAAAATCGGAGTCAATGAATTTCATCCTTCATCCTGGTGAGAATTTCCATTCTCTTGAATCAAAAACAGATAAATTATTATCATTTGCAGATAAAACGGAGGTTATTGAAGAGGGACTTTCCCCTGAAAGTATAGTTGAAAATAATATTCAATTAACCGAAGATATTTTTGAGGAAATTACCGACAGCACAATTGAAGAAATCAGCGAGGTATCATTTTCTGAATCAGAGGAAATAATTTCAGCGGATGATAATAAAGAATCGCTTAGCTCTGAGGAAATAGAAAATGCTGCCGTTATTGATGAAGAACTGCCTTCAGGTGAACATGAACTACCCGCTGATAGTTTGCCTGATACCGACGAAAATCCTGAAAGTGTGTCACTAGAAGATCTGTTTGAACATAAATTTGAAAATGAAACCGAAAAATCTGTTAATCCTGATGAAATGATGGAACCTGAAATTCAGGATAAAATCGTTGATGAAAATGATTTTATTCCTCCAGGGGAGGAACATATTACTGTTTCATTTGAAGATTTGCTTGAATCTGAACCGCCTGATCAAAGTGCCTCGAATGATAATGAGAGTGACCTTACCAAGGAAATTTATCCGCAATCCAATATTGATCTTGAGAGTGCTGATTCCTGGTCATCAGTAGAAACGAATGAACCGGTTTCGAGGGATCAGGAGGAACAAGATGATGATAATTATTTTGCTCCTTCCGGCGATGATACTGTTTCCCACATAATAGATGAAACAACTGCGGAATCAGTCAAGAATGCATCTGAAATTCCTGGAGATGAAAACCGCAACGAAGCTGATAATATTTCTGATGTGGTACCAGAACCAGGAGACGATCTAATTATCCCGGAAATCACTGAAACCGAGGAGAGTGATTTGCAGGAACAAAATCATGATGATACCAAGATATTTTCCTCAGGTTCGCAGCAGGATACTGAGGAAGTTCAAGAAGAAGAAGCGGAAGCTACACTTGGTGATCTAGCCGGCAAAATAACTCAACAAGAAAACGAATTTCCGGGTGAAGTTTCAAAAGAATCTCCGGATCAGGATAAAACAACTTTTGATAATAAACCAAAAGATAAGAAAAAGCCGGAGGATGAGGACTTTACCGCTGATTATCAGAGGGTAAAATCCCTGACCAGAGAATTTTTCAATCTTTCGGAAACTGAACAAAACGAAAAGCTCTCATGGGATTTTGGCGAAAGCGAACAACTTGAAAAAGATATTAAGAAAGTTACAAGAGCATTTGATGAGGAAACGGTTGGTGACAAGAATGACGGATTTACCTCAGTTAAGAGCAGGAAATCTACGTATGAATGGACACCTGAAACCTATGCTGAATTTGAGAAAATACATTTAACCGAGGAAGAACCTGAAGAGATAGTCCTGAAAAAAGAAGATGAAATTTTCACTTCTGGTCGACCGATCACAAAAACAATTAAAATTACAAAAAGTAAAAAGAAGAAAAATAAGTATTTTGTAATTGCACTTAGCATTGTGACATTTTTTGCTATGGCTGTAATCGCATACCTTAATTTTTTCGAAGGTGATACTGTCACACCCATAAAGAGTAAGGTCGAACCCCTTATAATTGAGAGGAATGATCTAATTCCGGTTATGGCGAAAACGGAAACTGCGGCGGTACAAATAATTGACATGCCAGGGAGTGTTTCTGAATCGGGCGGGTCAACTGGTTCGCTGGAAGGTGATTTTGTAAAGGTAACAGATAATATTTACAGTAAAGGAATGGTTTTTTATGCACAGGTTTCAAGCTGGCAGACAAGAACCAAAGCAGACAGGGAAATGGAAAAGTATATTTCGAGGGGATATAAAGCACAGATTGAAACTTCTGTGCTGAGGTCGGGATTGTGGTACAGGATCCTGGTGGGAGAATTTAATACTCAATCAGATGCAGAGAATTATTTAAAAAACAATTATTGAAATAACCGGAAAGAGATATGAATCTATTTGAAATATTTCTAAAGGGTGGCATAATAATGTGGTTTATTTTATTTGCCTCCGTACTTGGTGTTGCTGTTATTATAGACAGATATATTGTATTAAGAAAAGCAAAAATCAACGTCCCTGCGTTTATGGTGCGGATCAGAGGTTTTTTGAAGAAGAAAGATATAAGTGGTGCGGTAAGCTACTGTATGGAGGAAAAATCCCCAGTTGCCAATATTGTCAGAAAAGGATTGAAGAAATATAAACTTGGTCATGAACGTGTGAAAGAGGCAATTGAAAATGCAGGCTCGCAGGAAGTAGGCAAACTTGAGAAAGGTTTATCCATTCTGGCAACTGTATCGGGAATTGCACCGCTGCTTGGTTTTTTGGGAACAGTTACCGGTATGATCTCAGCATTTATGACAATTGAGGATCTGCAGGGATCAGCGAATCCATCTGATCTTGCGGGGGGAATCTGGGAAGCATTGATAACTACAGCTTTCGGTTTGATGGTTGGAATTCCGGCCCTGGCATTTTACAATTATTTTCTTAACAAAGTGAAGAAGCTTGTCGGTGAAATGGAAGTTGCAGCAAATGATGTAGTTGATTTTATGCAGGATTCATCTGCTACATTCGATGATATTGAAGAAGAAATTGAAATTGATCTTTAAGGTGCAGCAATGAAATTCAAAATACAGAACGAACCTTTAAGCATTTTCAGCTATTCCTCGCTGACGGATATAGTAATGCTTCTGCTGATTTTTTTCCTTTTGACTTCCCAGTTTGTAATTCAAACTGGAGTAAAAGTGAAGCTGCCCGGATCCAGAACAAACGAACAGACCGAGCAGTCAAGGATGATCGTTACCCTTACATCGGCTGGAGGAGTTTACCTCGGAAATGAGGAAACCAGCATCGATCAGCTGCCAGCAAAGTTAGGTCTGGCAAAAGGAACAACTGCAGAAGATAACCTGATTATACGTGCGGACAAGGTCGTACCTGTTGATCTTGTAATAAAGGTGATTGATGCGGCAAAAACAACCGGTATTGATAAGTTTACAATTGAAACCGAGCGGGAACAACTTTGAGAATGATCGATCTGAATCTGTTTTCATACAGGACAATCAGGAGATTTTCATATCTCACCTCAGTCATTCTGCATATCCTGCTATTGCTGATTCTGTTGTTAATTACTTATAACATAACATATCCATCCAGAGAGTATATTGAATTATCTTTCGGAACATCGGGGAAAACAGGTTCTTCAGGTGCAGTGGGCACCCAAATAAATGAGATACAGGAACAGTCTGCCCCGGAAGTTGAAACGAAGACCGTCGAGACAAAGCACGAAGTAAAAGAGGTTGAGCTTCCAAAGGCCAAAACCACTTCCGATGAAAATGTAATTAAGCCTGCTGATAAAATGAAGGAAACAGCTGCTGAGGTAAAGACTAAAAGTAACGAAGCTGATATTGCTGATAAAACTACGGTAGGGCAGGGAAACAAGTCTGAAGGAGACGGCAGTTTCGGATTTGATATCGATTGGGGCGGAATGGGTACCAGGAAAATTTACAGCTATTCACTGCCCGATTATCCCTCCGGAGTTTATAAAGAGATTGATATTCGTTTGAAATTTACTATCCTTCCAGATGGTACTGTAGGAAATGTGAACCTGCTTACAAAAGCTGATACACGCCTTGAAAATGCAGCTATAAATTCATTAAGAACATGGCGTTTTGAAGAACTCTCTGGAAGCCAGAAACAGCTTGAACAGACAGCGGTTATTGTTTTTCCTTACCGTCTTCAGTAATAAACAGGTCCTTGTAATACAACCGGTAGAAGAAATATTCTGCGATTGAAAGCAGCACAAGAGAGAAAGTATCCCTGTCAAAATAAATCCCGAATCCCTCTGTATCCATTAAGGCTTTTGCAATAATTCCGGTAATTGACCATCCTACAGCAAATAATATTCCAACCAGCCCGAGATTGAGAAACGCAGAGGTGGTATTTTCATCCTGCCATTTTTTAGTGAATACTATCAAAGCAAAAATGAGATGGACGAAGAATATAAATGCAGTGATCATATATTTTCCGAACGCTTGTTGAAATATAATCTTGCAACCACGGCTCCGATAAACGCAAATACCGTGTAAACAATAAGATTACTTATAAGAATACCGATTGTAAAGAAAAATGAAAAACCGGTCTCACGGATCTCCCTGCTCATCTGTTTCATTATCTCAAATGTAGCATCGAAAATTGGGCCAAGGTTTAACTCTTTTATGGCTATTTCTGTCTGGGGCAGTGTTTCCACAAATTCATTGGTGTGTGTAATGAGAGCCATCAGGGTTTCAAAAGCAGTATTGAAGAATGCGGCAAATATCCCTGTTAAAATACCTGTCAGTGCAGCCTGAGAAAATAAAATGTTTGCTGATTGGGTTGCTTTTCGGAAAAGGTATATGGCAAAAAATGCAGCGATAGGTATAAGCAGGCAACAACTTAAGCTTTTTATGCCCGGTACAGATGAAAGAACACCGGCGGAAAATCCTGCCAGAAGGGATGGAAGAAAATAGTTATTTTGTTTCATTTTCAGATAAAGATTTTTCAATTGCTGACAAAATATACGGAAAGACAGTAAAACCTAAAAACAATCCTGTCGAGATTGCAACAGTCTTTGAATAACTGTATACTCCGGCATTTACCAAAAAAATATCCGCCAGCATAATTAGAACAGCGGGTATTAAAAAAAACAGTTTTACCTCCTTTATGAACAAATATATAAAAGCGGGGATAAGGGCACCTAAATAAATACCTGCACATCTTGAACAGACCAGAAAATTACCGGAAGATGAAGTTATTGTTTTTTCAAGATGCTGATGACAGACCGGTGAATAAAAAGGGGAGAGAACCAGGTGCAGCAATTGGGAATGGCCATTGTCAAGAAAAACTGGATTTGCAAATCCCACACACCACAGCAGAAGGAGGAAAAATATTATGACTCTGAGTATAATTCTATTCATCCTTCTGCAAGGATGCATATTTCAGAAGGGGTAAGCACAAACATTTTTTTATTGAAAAGGAATACATCCCTTATATTTTCCTTGATCTCAGTATTCACTTTGATTAAGCCACCTGTCCCAGGATCTAAATAGAAAATTTCAGACCGGTTATTCAGCAAAATTCTGTTTCCTGCAGAGGATATATTATCGGCTTTTGCCTGAAGCATTACTAAATTTAATCCATTGCCGAACTGGTCAAAAACAACAACTCTTTTACCTTTGCTGTCCAGGATGTATATTGTATTACCTGAAAGTGCCAGTGCAACAGGTTTGCTGATTCTGAATCTGCCTGCATCCAGACCGCCGAATTCAGTTAAAAAATTTCCGAACATATCGAATTTGAGGATCCGGTTATTATCGGAATCAAGAATATAGAAGTCCCCCTGGGAAGATACTGCCGACCCCAATGGATAGCCAAACCTGACTTTTTCATCCCTGTTGTCCTTGGTCTGGAGTTGTGAAATATAATTCAGGTTTTTATCGAACCATTGGATACGGTGATTGTTTTTGTCGGTTACATAGACGTTCAGGGGAGTGGCAAATATGTCGGCCGGAAAATCGAATGCAGAATTATCCCACCCGTAACCTCCGATATCCTTCAATACATTGCCAAGTGTATCCAGTTTATATATTTTATTTTCATTAACACAGGATACATATATAAATCCGGCCGGATTTACATAAAATGAGTTGGCATTTTTGAAGTTGCCGATTACCTTCTGAACAGTGAAACTCTGCGGTTGAATGTTAAGGGCAACTATAATAAATATAAAAAAGGTTTTCATCTTACCTACATTTGGATTGTTAAAAATACATTAACAACAGCAAAAGAAAAAGGAACAAAAATAATCTACAGAAATAATAAATTATGATCAAAAATAAGAATCCGAAACAGGTAATAATTACCTTGTGTTCCTCTTATCGCTTACTTAGTTGCCGATTTTTAAGAAGGTAAGGGGATAATAGAAGAGATATAAAAGTAGTTGTAGACGACTTGAATTAATTAAGATTCAAAACTGGCAATAATTTTCTAAGAACTTGTAAAATGTCTTTCACATTCCTTTTCGTATCAGAGATAATCACTGTTCATGAGCCGGAAGACGTATTTGCATTATTAAGACCGATTCCATAACTTTAAGGTCAAAATTTTTACAAACTCTCATTAAATCACAGAGTTTGTTATTGCCCCGTGGTGTAATTGGCAACACGTCTGACTCTGGATCAGAAAAGTTTAGGTTCGAGCCCTAACGGGGCAGCAGATAGGCATTCCATTTAGTCTCATAAAGTTACACTGGCGCGTTCGTCTAGTGGCTTAGGACGCCGCCCTCTCAAGGCGGAGATCACGGGTTCGAATCCCGTACGCGCTACACATTCCAGGCGGACAAAAGTTCGCTTTTTTTATTAATTTCTGATTAATAATGATAACCTCTTCCAGAATGGAAAAGATGGAAAAAAAAAGAGCACTTCGTATATTTTCGATTCTTGAAAAAGAATACCCTGCAGCCACAAGTGCACTGTATTTTAATAATCCCTTCGAGCTTCTAATTGCTACAATACTCTCAGCCCAGTGTACTGATGAAAGAGTAAATAAGGTTACTCCCGGCCTGTTCAGGAAATTTAAGCTTCCAGCCGATTTTTTATCGATTCCTGATGAAATTCTTGAGAAGGAAATATTCAGCACCGGATTTTATAAGCAGAAAACTAAAAGCATAAAAAATTGCTGCAGAGTTCTGGTTGAAAAGCACGATTCCAGAGTTCCGGAAAGCTTTGATGAACTAAGCAGACTACCGGGTGTCGGCAGGAAAACTGCATCTGTTGTTGCAGGTAATGCGTTTGGGATTCCAGCAGTTGCGGTTGATACACATGTACTAAGAATCACAAATCTTCTTGGTTTTATTGAATCGCGTGACCCGGAAAAAATTGAATTCAAATGGAAAGAACTTCTTCCCGAAGATAAATGGGTCAAAATATCAAATCTCCTTATTCTGCACGGCAGGAAAATCTGCATAGCACGGAGACCACAGTGTGCTGATTGTGTTTTGAATAAATTGTGTCCCTATCCTTCGTCAACTAAAGAGGAAAAAATGTAATGAATGATGAATTGAATCGTGGATATTGTCTGTCCATTCTTAATGAGTATACTCAGAGCGACAGCCTGCTTAAACATGCTTTTGCTGTTGAATCCTGTGTAAAGGCCTATGCTTTAAAATTTGATGAAAATCAGGAATTCTGGGGAAATGTTGCGCTGCTTCATGATTTTGACTATGAAAGACACCCTTCTGCAGATGAACATCCTTTTGCAGGTGCAGCCATATTGCGCGGGAAAGGATTCAGTGAGGAATTTATTAAGACTGTACTCTCACATGCCAATTACAGTGGTGAGCCGCGGGACACATTGTTAAAAAAAGTCTTATATGCCTGCGATGAACTGGCCGGTTTTATAACTGCCGTTACTTATGTTCGTCCCTCGAAAAGCATCGATGAAGTTGAGGTAAAATCAGTCCTGAAGAAAATGAAGGATAAGGCATTTGCCAGGGCAGTCAGCCGTGAGGAAATTTCAGAGGGGGCCGAATTGCTCGGAATTCCACTCGAGCAGCATGTCGGTTTTTGCATTGAGGCTATGAAGAATAATAAAACCCTGCTGGGATTGTAAATTCTTTAATTTAGAGGGTAAAAACAAAGTTTTTAATGACTTGACTAGTAATGTATTGATTGACTAAATTTCCATTCACAAACTTGGAGAAATATAGAGATTTTTTATACCATTTTTAATTATGCTGAACCATATTTTTAGGGAATTTCAACTTAATGTTAAAAAAAATCTCTATAATAATTCTGATACTTACTTCAGTTTCTTTTTCCTTTGTCCAGAAGGAAATCACTGTTGTTTCTTCCAATTACAATTCCCTGATAATTGAGTATACACCATTAATCGACACATCTTCAATAATTATCGACTATCAGAAGTTTTACTCCATTAAATTAAATGATGGGAAATACCCCACTTTACCGGGAGTAGCCTCAGTTCCTTTCAAAATATTTAACGTAGGTGTGCCATCCGAGATAGGGAACACAATTGAAGTTCTTCAAAGCACTTATAAGGTTATTAGCGGAATGGTTATCCCAGTACCTCATTTATCAAAGGAAAATGGTTTAGCGGTTCCCGAATATCGACTTACCAATGAGTATTCAGGAAACAGCAACTCAAATCTTGTAGATTTTGCAGAATTCGGTTATCTGCGTGAAATGCCGGTTCAGAATATTGCTGTATATCCTGTCGATTTTGATCCCGGAATCCAGCAGATAAAAATATATACAAAAATAATATTCAGAATTAATTTTTCTAATGCTCAGAACTTTTCGGTGGTAAATAAAAAAGATGAACTTCTGAAAGGTTCAGTTATAAATTACGAGGCTGCGGTAAACTGGTCTAAGTCACAAAATAAAATTTATAAAACTCAGTTCAACAGTGTATTATCAGCAGGGAAGTGGTTTAAATTTGAAGCCCCGCAGGAAGGGATTTATAAAATTAATCGCAGTCAGCTGTCATCAATGGGAATTGATCCTTCCTCTGTAGATCCCAGGACGATAAAAATTTATAATAACAGCGGAAAACCGCTTCCGGAAAATATTATTATTAATGTTCCATTGGATCTTAACGAAAATGCAATTCTTGTTAAAGGTGAAGAGGACGGCAGGTTTGATGAGGGTGACTATATCATATTCTACGGCAGAGGTACAAGCTTCTGGGAGTTTGATTCATTAACAAGACGAATTGAAAGACGCAGCAATCCTTATTCCAAAGAAAATTTTTACTGGATAACTTCGGGCGGTTCAGCCGGGAAAAGAATGGAGTCAAAAAACGGCAGTCAGTTTTCAGCTGATATTATTCAGACCAAGACAAAAGCATTCAGATTCCTGGAAGATGAAAAGATAAATATTGTTAGAAGCGGAAGAATTTTCCTGGGGGATGAATTCAATGAAACCGTAAAAAGCAGGACTTACATGAACCAGCTTAACTGGAGAATCTCAGGCACTCCGGTGGATTATGAATTCAGATTTATTAACAGCGATTCAAAAACAGTTAATCTGAAGGTTGATGAGCAGGGGAATACAATTTATAATAAGAATATTTATGGTACAAATTATGTAACCGAGCCGGATTACACTACCGGAAATCCGACTGATGGAAAAATGACAATATCTTCGGATCTTCCGGAAAACAGGAGTATACTTAAGTTTACTTTCGATGCCAGCGGGCTGCTGTCAAAAGGATATATGGATTATTTTGACATAAGGTATGAGGGTTCGTTATCGGCTGTTGACGATGAATTGATTTTTTATGCCCCCGATACTGCTGCAGCTATCGAATATCAGCTTAACAACTTTTCCGGTTCCAGTGATCTTGCGGTATACGATATTTCAGATTACTCGAATGTAAAGCTGATTACTAATCCGGTGATGATCAGTCTTGGCGAATTCAGATTCAGATCCGATGAACAGAAATACGGCGGTGGGAAATATATTGCTGCCAGGGAAATTAAGTATAAAAGTCCGGTTAATGCAGTTGAAGCCGGGAACTCTAATGTTCATGGGCTTCCTGAGGCTCAATATATAATTATAACACACCGCAATTTTATGCAGCAGGCATTGCGGCTTAAAGATTTTCGGGAAAATGGCAGCAGGAACAAGTTGTCAGCTGTAATTGCAGATGTAAATGAAATATATAATGAATTTTCCGGTGGTTTAAAGGATGTAGGGGCAATAAGAAATTTCATTAAGTATGCATATGACAATTGGACAACTAAACCAGAATATGTTGTACTATTCGGTGACGGCGATTACGATTACAAGAATATTGAAGGATTTGGGAAAAATTTTGTACCAACGTACCAGGTCTATCATCCTGGTAATGCCTGGTGGAGAAATATTCACCATATTTTCTCATATCCGACAGATGATTTCTTTGTACGTGTTTCGGGAAATGATATTTTAATAGACCTTGCCATTGGCAGGCTTAATATTCAATCGACAAGCGATGCGGAAAAAGTTGTTAGTAAAATAATAAAGTACGAAGCTGAATCGGGAAAAGGCGACTGGCGGAATCTGGTTACTCTTCTTGCTGACGATGCTTATACCTCAAAGAATTTTGAAGGTACACTTCACATTGTGCCCTCCGAGGAAATTGCATTAAACAGGATTCCCAGCTCATTTGATATTAATAAGGTCTATATGTCCTTGTATCCTGTGGAACTTACCAGTGCCGGAAGGAGAAAACCTGCGGTAACAAAAGCATATGTTGAAGCCATTAATAAAGGAACAGTTTTATTTAATTTTATCGGACACGGGAGTCCAAGTTTATGGACTCATGAAGTTGTTTTTGAGAACAGCACAGTCATACCGATGCTGAAAAATGAGAAACTCTTTTTCCTTGTTGCCGCAACCTGTGATTTTGGATATTTTGATAATCCGTCTGACCAGAGCGGTACAGAATTGCTCATCCTTAAAGATAACTCGGGGGCCATAGGCGGATTTACTGCATCCCGTCCTGTTTATGCATTCGAGAATTCGCAGCTTGCATTTACATTCTTCGATAAGATGTTTAAAACAAAAAAAGATTCCGGTGAGTTTCCGATAACTATCGGTAAAGTTTATATGCTTCTGCGGACCAGTATGTACGATACAAATGATCTGAAATACCATATTTTCGGAGATCCTGCACTGCGACTTGCATTCCCTCAGTATTCTGCAGAGATCAATTCGGTTAACGGCAAGGATCCAGTGCAGCCTGTTGAATTAAAAGCTCTTGGAAAAGTACACCTGGATGGGACCATAAAAAAAGATTCTGTTAACTGGAATAGTTATAATGGGGAAGGGATAATTTCGGTATATGACTCTTACAGGTTTGTTAAGCTGAATGATGTTAATTATGATATCAGGGTGCAGGGAGGGCTGATATTCAGAGGATTGGTTTCCATAAATAACGGCAAATTCACTGCTGATTTTACAATCCCCAAGGATATTTCCTATGAGAACCGCAATGGAAAGATTGTATTGTACTTTTATAATGACGGTACTGACGGGATTACTTACACCCAGAATATTTTTATTAACGGTACTGATTCTTCGGCGGTGAATGACGGGAAAGGACCTGAACTGGAAATATTCTTTGATAACCCGGAATTCAGAAATGCATATCTCATAAACCCGAATTCCGAGTTGATTATTAAACTGAGCGATGAAACAGGTTTGAACACAACCGGCACCGGGATAGGTCACCGCCTGGAAGGAGTCTTAAATGACAATCAAAGCGAGCCGATAGATTTTTCAAATTACTTTACTGGTGATAAAGATACCGGAGGAAAATCAGGACAGGTAAGATACCGGTTTTCCGATTTGCCGGATGGTGATTATAAAATCTATGTAAAAGCATGGGATGTATTTAATAATTTTTCATCGGAGACTGAGTATTTCAGTGTTATTAATTCAGATGGACTTGAACTCCGTGATATTTATAATTATCCGAATCCGTTCAGAGAGAATACGGTATTTACTTTCCAGCAGAATTTAAAAACATCAGTTGATGTAAAGATCAAAGTATATACAATTGCCGGAAGACTGATCAGGAATATTGAAAGATACGGCATCAACGAGGGATTTGTAAAAATTGATTGGGACGGCAGAGACGAAGATGGTAATAAAATTGCCAATGGGACATATTTGTATAAAATAATTGTCAACACTACTGACGGCGTATATTCAAGGAGCGCTCTAGGAAAGCTGGTAGTTATTTATTGACCTTTATTAACATTTTTAATCGTTTATTTTTATATTTAACATTTAAATCTTTTTATTTTCGGAGGATATGATGAAGTTATTCGGCAAGCTTTTGCTGGTCGGCTTATTTTTTAGCGCAGTACTGCCAAAAGCTGTGCACGCACAAGGTGAAGCAGCTGTACCTTTCCTGCTGCTTGCCCCGGACTCCCGGGCAGGTGGGTTAGGCGAATCTGGCACAGGTTTGGCGGACAATTCTGCCGCTATTTTCTGGAATCCTGCAGGAATAGCCTTTTTGACAGGTAGCGAATTAAGTATTACTCACAGTAATTGGCTCCCACAGTTTAACCTTGACCTTTTTTACGATTATTTGACATACAGGCAGTATATTGAAGAAATTGATGGAAGTGTTACTGGAAGTGTTACTTATATGAATTTCGGTGAATTTATCAGAACCGGTCCCGATTCGCCGGAAGAAATAGGCAGATTCCGCTCCTTCGATGCTGCACTTACTCTTGGTTATGCAACAAAAGTTCATCCTGACTGGGGTCTGGGATTTAACTTCAGACTTATCCACAGTCGTCTTTCTGATCAGCCGACTGCTAACGAACAGGGTAAAGGCGTGGCGACTTCAGTAAGTTTTGATGTTGCAGGTATGTGGAGACCGGAAAAACTCGTTCTTCCTTTAATAGATGAGGATATCGGTAATAAATTCAGTATTGGATTAAATCTTAGTAATCTTGGTCCGAAGATTTATTATATCGACCGGGCACAGGCTGATCCTATACCTACAAATTTCAGATTGGGATTCGCAGTAAAATTATTTGACGATGAATATAACTCATTATTATATACTCTGGATTTCAGCAAACTGCTTGTAAGCAAGGATACAGTGAATAACACTTCCGATGAATTTTATAAAGCTATTTTTACAGCCTGGGCAGATAAACCCATCAGCGAGGAACTTAGAGATATCGTAACTTCTACCGGACTTGAGTATGTTTATGGCACTCCGGGAGACTTCCTGTTTGCATTGAGAACAGGTTTCTTTTATGAAGACCCTTCCTATGGCAACAGAAAATTCCTCACATTCGGAGCGGGAATCAGATATGATATATATGGATTCGACTTCTCATATATAACAACTTCTGCATTCAAGGGCGGAGAGAATCACCCGTTGTCTGAAACGCTCAGGTTTACCATATCTATTGGCTGGGGCGGAATTGTTGAGGCAACAAGAGGATTACCCCGGGGTATTTAAAACTAAATGTTGTTAAAGATATTCTATTTTTTCTTTATTATTGGAATGGGCAGTTTAACTGCCCAATCCTTTACAGCTAAGCTTAATCCATCTTCATCCCATATCGTCCGGGAGTCATCCCCGCAGGACACAATAAGAATTCTTGCGGTAATGGTTGATTTCCAGACGGACAACGACGGATCTACTTTTGGAAATGGTAAATTCGGCTCCTTATATTCAAAGGATTACGGTACCGAAATTATTGATCCTCTTCCGCACGATATTAATTATTTTAATAATCACTTTTTATTTCTTAAAAATTATTACCAAAGGGTTTCCGGAAATCAGCTGAATATAAGTTATGCAGTGCTTCCAGAGGTTGTTACTGTATCCAAAACAATGCGGAATTACTCACCACCTCCGTTATCTGAAGATTTAACTCCCGTTGCTGAATTTGCTGAAGAGGTGTGGACAAAGGCTGACAGTATGTATCCGACATTTCAGTTCAGTAAATATGATGTGTTTTTTATTCTGCATGCGGGTGCAGGCAGAGACATTACCCTTCCCGGCAGTCTCGGAAATGAGCGTGACTTGCCTTCGGTATATTTAGGAACTTCTGCTTTTGAAAAATTAATTCCTGGCTTTTCAGGTTTTCCGGCTGGAACGGACAATTTCAGAATAATGAACTCGGCAATAATTCCTGAAACCGAAAGCAGGGAATTATCATCTTTCGGAACTACTTTTTTATTTGAATTATCGATCAATGGCTTAATGGCTGCCACACTTGCAAGCCATCTGGGACTGCCGGACTTATTTGATACGGAATCAGGCCTGAGTGCAATAGGCAGATTTGGACTTATGGACGGGCAGGCAATTTTTGCATATAACGGGTTGTTCCCGCCAGAACCTTCTGCATGGGAAAAAATATACCTGGGATGGGAAATTCCTGTTGCTGCATCACTGAACAGGTCTGACTATAATCTTGTACCGGCAATTTTGGACGGTTCAGGCACAACTGTTCTGAAAGTCAACCTCTCTTCCTCTGAATACTTTCTTCTGGAGAACCGGCAGCGTGATGCCAGATCGGACGGTGCTGTTGTAACATATATTTCAGGCGGACAGATTAAAACAAGAACTTTTACAAAGGATACGACAGGATTTTACAGCTACGATATTGACTCGCTTGAAGGTGTTGTAATTGATGTCGATGAATATGACTGGGCTCTCCCCGGAAGCGGTATTGTAATCTGGCATATTGATGAAAATATAATTAACAGAAATATTGAAGATAACAGGGTTAATGCCGATCCTGGCAGAAGGGGCGTAGATGTTGAGGAAGCTGACGGTATACAGGATATAGGTGTGGAATTCCAGACAATCTTCGGAGATATAATAATCGGAGAAGGTGAGCAGCGGGATTTGTGGTTCGCATCTAACGATGCTGATTTATTTAAAAACAGGTTTTCCAGAAATACCCGTCCGGATACAAAAACTAATTCAGGCGCTAATAGCCTGCTTACTATTTCCGGGTTTTCGGATATCTCAAATAATATGAGCTTCAGAATCACGTATGGCGACTCCATTATAAAGCCTGTCCTTTCTGCTTCAATCGATCTGCCGCAGGAAAAAATATTTTCAGGTAGTGCAGGCAGTGGTGTTCTTGCTTTTTCATCAGAAGCAGCCACGAAAATGCTTGACAGGGAAGGAAACCTGATCCATACACTAACAGATTTCTCGGAGTATAAACCGGCCGCGTTCTTATCAGGTGATACTTTGCTGCTTACCGGTGCAAATAACGTTCTTAAAACAGCCGTTTTGCTCCCGTCTGCATCCCAGTTCGTTATTTCACAGTTTCCGTTATCTGAAGGATTGACAAGCACCCCTCTTATTGTTAACGATGAGAGACTTATAGCCGTAGGCGCTGCCGGCGGAAAAATGTATCTGGTGAGGTTCCCGCAAGTAACAGGACCCTTTTTAATCGATTCAGTAATTTTTCAATCTCCGGGCGATTTGATTTACATCGCTGCCGGAAATGATTATTACTGCGCAATCGCAAAATCCGGTGCGGAGTATACATTCCTGGATAATCACTCTGCCAAAGCAATACTGGATGTGGTACCGTCAGGATTATTGTTGACTAAAAATTCAACCGGTGAGCATGTGGCAGTAGTAATATCGGAAGAAAAATTTATTATGATTAATAGCGGTAAAGTGATTGCACAGATATTGAAAGATTCTCCGTCAGCAGTTACTGCCGCATTAACTGATCTCAAACAGGATGGAAATAGTTATCTGGCTTTTAACGACGGTAATAACCTAAAAGTTTATAATTTAAATGGATTCCCCGCAGACAATTTCCCGTATTCTGATCCTGAAGGAAAGGGCTTCGATAGTTATATTCTCGCTGCTGATTTTGAAGGTGATAATTCATCCGAAATAATTGCTTCAACTTTGGATGGACGAATTTTTGCTTTTGACGGCAAAACAGGAAAGATAGTTGACGGATTTCCTGTATCTGCAGGGAGAAGATTAAAAACCCATCCTCTGCTTTATAATAATAACGGAAGCACTTTTCTTGCTGCCCTGGATTCACTTAATAACCTCTTTGTCTGGAATATTTCTTCGGTGCCTGCAACTTTATACTGGCAGGAAATGTATGGAAATCCGCAGAATACTTCTTTTCTCGGACAACCGAAGGTTGATAATTATATCAATACTTTCTTTCCAAAAGAAAAAGTTTATAATTATCCCAATCCTGCTTATGAGAATAAAACATATATCCGCTACTATGTAGCAGAAGACTCAAGGATAAATATCAGGATATTTGATCTTGCCGGGGCACTGGTGGAAGAAATAAATACGGATGCATCAGGCGGCAGCGATAATGAAACTGAATGGAATCTGTCTTCAGTTCAAAGCGGCGTCTATCTTGCCCGTATTGAAGCCTCCGGAACGGGCGGCAAAAATGAAATTAACATTATTAAAATTGCGGTGGTTAAATAACCTCCTTATCTCTGCTTTAATTTGCTCAGCATTGATTTAGTATAACTAGTAAAATATAATTATAGTATGCGGCTTTATCTTTTAATTATCTTATTTGTATTTGCAAGAACGGCATCGGCGCAGTTTACTGAATTTCATCCGGAACTTGACTGGTTTACAATTAAAGGCGAGCACATTGAGGTTCATTACCATAGTGAGGCTGAAAGAACAGCCCGTGTTGTTGCAAAGATTGCAGATGAAGTGTGGGGGCCAATAACCTCGCTTTATCAGTATGAACCTGATAAGGTACACTATATAATTAAGGATATTGACGATTACTCCAACGGGGCTACCTACTTCTTTGATAATAAAATTGAGATCTGGACAAGTGCGCTGGACTTTGACCTGAGGGGTGCTCATAACTGGCTCCGGAATGTGATTTCACACGAGTTTACTCACCTTGTGCAGATTCAGGCCTCTCTAAAATCTACCCGGACAATGCCTGCACTTTTTCTTCAGATGCTTAATTATGAGGATGAAAGGCGGCCCGACATACTTTACGGATTTCCGAATATAATTGTTACCTACCCGCTGGCTTTTTTAAATATGCCCGCTTGGTTTGCAGAAGGTACCGCTCAGTATATGCGAAGGGAATTCGGATATGAGAACTGGGACTCGCACAGGGATATGATTCTTCGTTCCTATGCGCTTGATGATAATATGCTTACCTGGAATGAGATGGGTGTGTTCGGAAAAACAAGCCTCGGTAATGAGTCTGTATATAATTCCGGATTTGCCCTTACCAGATATATTGCACAAAAATACGGGGAAGACAAGCTGCGCGAAATTACTAAAGCACTCGGTAAGTTTACCAATTTTACAATCGATGCCGCATTTAAGGATGTACTTGGTAAAGATGGTGATGAAATATATGATGAGTGGAAAAAATTTCTGCGGAACGATTATCGCAATCGCACCGAGGCAGTTTTAAATAATCTTGTTCAGGGAGAACAAATCGGTCCAGTCGGTTTCGGAAATTTCTACCCCCGGTATTCACAGGATGGATCAAAAATTATTTATGTATCCAATAAAACTTCAGATTATTTCAGTCCGTCTTCAGTTTATTTGTATGACCTGGAATCCAAAGAAGAAAAAGAAATTGCTCCCCAGGTTCGGTCAACAGTTTCCTGGGTACCAGGACAAAATAAAATCGTGTATGCAAAGTTATCCGATGATAATAAAAACTGGTACAATGTGCACGATCTGTATGTATTTGATCTTGACAGTGAGAATGAGACCCGCTTAACAGAAAATATGAGGGCTAACCAGCCTGATGTTTCAAAGGACGGCTCTGAAATTGTGTTCCTGTTCCAGAAGGACGGCACCACTAACATTGGTATCGTAAATATTAGCGGAAAGGAATTCCGCCAGCTTACATTCTTTCAGAATGGTGAACAGGTTTTTAATCCTAAGTTTTCTAATGACGACAGTTATATTGTCTTTGATTACTCAGTCCATGAAACCAGGGATATAGTTAGAATAAATAGTGACGGCAGCAATTACCGCCCGGTGATCGCAACCAGGAATGATGAGAGAAACCCGTTTGTCGATAAGGATGGAAATATTATTTATGCATCGGATGAAACAGGTATTTTTAATCTCTATAAGCTTGATGAAAAGACAGGTTCCAAATCGAGGCTGACAAATGTAACGGGCGGGGCGTTCATGCCGGCTGCAGATAATGCCGGGAATATCGTCTATGCCGGTTATACTAGCAGCGGTTATAAGATATTCAGGATAACCGGGGAAGAACAGCTCAAAAACGATGAATCAAAACAGTATACCCGTTTGAATAATCCTCCCCTGGATACGGTAAAACCGAACGGGGATATTAATAATTTCGATATTGCCTCTCTTCGTGAATTCGATGACACTAATATCCCTGAAACAAAAAAAGACAAGTACAAAGGAGCCTTTTCAAAAGTATCATTCTTTCCGTTTATCAGGTATGATAATTATAATACCTCGAATAAATTTTTGGAAAAAATTAAGCCGGGTGTTTATATATCATCTGCAGATATGCTTAACAGGTATTCTCTGTTTGCCGGCGGATCTATTAATTCAAGGTGGGAAAGAGATGTTTTTCTTTCATTTGAATACAGAAATAAACTGCCGCTGCTGTTTGATATCGGCCTGAAACCGGAGCTGCTTCTTGAATTATACAGCATCAGCAGAAAAGCAGATGTGGATATTGCTTTCGAAGAATATCCTCCTATCCCCACAGATGTTACTTATAACCTTTTCGAAGTTGACGTTGCAGCTAAACATAGAATATTCTCCCGAATTCAGAATATCGAATTCAGGTTCATATTCAGCAGATATTCTGCAGCCATCGGAAGCTTTGTTCTGCCTGACCAGAGTGCCCTCTATCCGGTTACTTATGATACCTACCTTATAGGCAGGAATATACAGATTAAGTATAATCTTGATCTTATAGCTCCTTCAAGGAATATGGAAATTAATCCGGTGGGAATGCGCCTTGAATTTAAGTACAACTATGAATTTAATAAATTCAACGATCAGGGTGAGTATGAAGTTGCCGACGGATTGCTTAAACCAAAATACAACAACTTTAATTTTCACAGGCTGGAGCTTACTTCCAAAAATCATTTTCCGCTTTGGGCAGGTCATACTTTAACCGCTCAAATCAAAGGAGGCACTATTTTGGGTCCACAGGTACCCGATTTCTTTGATTATTACCTGGGCGGACTGATCGGATTCAAGGCTTATCCCTTCTATGCTGTAAGCGGCAATGAAATTGCCTGGCTGAATTTAACTTACAGGTTTCCGTTATTTACACATATCGATAAAAGAATCGGACATCTTTACTTTGACAAAATATTCTTTTCCGTACATGGGGATTTTGGAAATGCCTGGAACGGGTATGCCGTAAGGTTAAAGGACTTTAAAAAAGGAGCGGGCGGCGAAGTTAGAATGGAAATGAACTCTTTTTATCTTTTCCCGACAAGCATCTTTCTGAATGCATCTTATGGATTCGACAAATTTCAACGCGAAGTAAGGGGCGAATTAATTAATTATGGTGGGGAGTGGCGCTTTTATGGCGGCATTCTGTTTGGTTTTGATATTTAATCCTGGAATGGTATGAAAATAATATCCTTAATCTCTGTCTTTTTAATTTGTACTATACCTCATCTTGCACAATCGGAGTTAAACGGTATTCTGAAGCACGATGCGCAGGTTGCATTTGAAAAAACAAACACTGTTGTCCCACAGGTTATCTATCCGGCGCAGGATAAGAAATCACCATTGCTTGCCGGTATATTTTCATTTTTAGTTCCCGGTGCAGGCGAACTTTATACTGGTGAATATATTAAGGCAGGAATTTTTGTCGCCGTTGAGGCAGCAGTTATAACTACCGCTGTAATTTATGATAATAAGGGGGATAATAAAACGACGGAATTTCAGGG
Organism: Ignavibacteriales bacterium UBA6490; assembly: GCA_002435365.1. GTDB lineage: Bacteria > Bacteroidota > Ignavibacteria > Ignavibacteriales > Ignavibacteriaceae > UBA6490. Next base: position 670 of record DJMM01000002.1, on the reverse strand, counting down.
ATATGCTGACCAGGAGTGGAATGTAATCAAATATGCTGAATGGCTAAAAACTCATAAGGGAAAGACAATTTCAATAGATTACAATCCGGATCTTAAACCGTGGGAAGCGGTAAACTGGGATGAATTGAATGCAGCGGAATCAGAATTTTCGCACAAACTGCCGCCTCATGGTGAACAGCAATATTATGAATTAATCGGAAAGTATCCCCAGTATAGTCCTGGCTGGAAGGAATTCGATCCGACAGATGATGACTACCATCATGTACCGGAACAATTCCTGTATTATTCCGGTATGCGGGGAAAGGCAAACGATTATTATAATGTGGCGTCGAAAGCAGTTATCGGAATTTATGTAAACCATTTCCTAAGCACTCTTGATGCAGTATGGAGTGCAGTGAGCTTCAATAAAAACCTGTCAGTATCTGTCAGGGCTGAGAATGTTCATTTTGCGGATATCGATGAACTGATGCCCGTTTTTCATCTTAAATACGCATTTTAAGTAGTAATCCAGTCTAAGAATTGGGGTGGTAATTTATCATTTATTCAAAAAGGAAAATTTACCAGATAAATTATTCATAACCGAAATTATATACCCTTTTCCATTACGGGACATTCCGGAGTAGTTCCTGCCTTATTATGATATACTTTACCTTGCGCTTACCTTGCGCTT
>DJMM01000075.1 GCA_002435365.1 Ignavibacteriales bacterium UBA6490 | reverse complement strand
ATATCCGAGGGAGTGGGATATACTATTCCCTTCCAGGTTTTTGCCGCAGAATGGATTGATGCATCTGTGCTTGCCGACCGGATGAACGGACTGGGACTTGCGGGTGTCATATTCAGACCAATATCCTTCAAACCTTTTTACGGCAGAAATACCGGAAAATCTCTGAACGGGGTACAAATACATATAACCGATTACAATAATATCGGTCTGATGAGCTTGCAGTACTACTTTATGCAGGTTCATAATGAACTCTACCCTGATAAAAACGTATTCGAATTAGGAAAAAGAAGATGGGGAATGTTTGACAAGGTTGCCGGCACTTCAAAAGTTAGGGAAATGTTCTCAAAGAATTATAAATACAGCGATGTAAAAGAATTCTTTGATAAAGATATCGATTCTTTCAGGAAAAAATCTTCAGCCTATTTACTGTATTAAATTTTTTCAGTCGGAGCAGTTTATTCTGCTCCGATTACAATCTCCCTGCCTTTTCCTTTAATTTATTTATAAACAATCTGGTAGTGGGGACGGTTACCCCAATTAAAATTATTTATAGTTATTAATTAAATGACAGATTTTATGATTAATTAAGGCATTTCTACCATATCAGTAGCAAAAATGTATATTATACCACCCGCATAACCTTAAATTCCCTGCATATTTAATAAACCTTTATTGATTTGTTCCCATTGTGAAAATATTGCCTGTATTTAATTAATCTGGAATTGTAGACTGCTTGCACTCATTCTGCCTGATTGATTGCCTGTTCTCGGTTAACTCTCCCGCAGCAGGCTGCGCAATTTGGCTGACAGATAGCCGAATACTACGGGAGAAAGCCGGGTGACTACCGGAGGAAGAGTACAATTGAAGCATGAAGCTGTCACTATGCGGAATCCATCCCTCCAAATAATTACCCGATTCTTGCTTTTAATTATCATTAAAAATAACTTCAGGTTGAATTTTCAAATATTATGGCAGCAAACGAAGAGAAAAATATAACCGTAAACCGAAAGGCACGACACGATTACACCATACTTCAGACATATGAAGCGGGTATTGTGTTGCAGGGAACCGAGGTAAAGTCCCTTAGAGCCGGTAAAGCCAATTTGGTTGACAGTTATGGATCAATCAAGAATAATGAAATGTGGCTCATCGGAGCACATATTAGTGAATATACACAGGGAAATATTAATAACCATATTCCCAACAGGGACAGGAAGCTGCTTCTTAACAGCAGCGAAATCAGAAAACTCATTGGCAAGACAAAGGAAAAAGGATTGACACTTATTCCGCTGCGCTTATATTTTAAGAATGGTAAAGTGAAAGTTGAACTCGCACTTGTCAAAGGTAAAAGAGAATACGACAAGAGAGAAGCAATTGCAAAGAAAGATTTCCAGCGTGATCAGGAAAGAAAAATTAAATATTAATTAAAAAAAGGTACTATGTCAAAATTAAAATTTCCGCCGGTAAACGAACAGATGGACCTCATCAGAAGAGGTGCTTCTGAAATAATTCCGGAAGATGAGCTCTTAAAAAAGATTGAAAGATCAATTAGTAAAGGTAAACAATTAAATATTAAGCTTGGCTGCGATCCCAGCAGACCAGATTTGCACATTGGACATTCGGTTGTTTTAAGAAAACTTGAACAATTCCAGGAACTGGGGCATCAGGCCATTCTCATTATTGGTGATTTTACAGGAATGATAGGTGACCCATCGGGTCGAAATGTTACGCGTCCTGCCCTTTCACTTAAGGAGACCAGAGAACATGGCCAAAGCTATTTTGAACAGGCTTCCAAAATTCTGCATAAGGAAAAAACCAGAATAGTTTATAACTCTGACTGGCTTGGTAAAATGAACTTCGAGGATGTAATAAAATTGGCTTCGAAGTATACTGTTGCCAGGATGCTTGAGAGGGACGACTTTACAAAAAGATACAAGTCGGGTGAACCTATAAGTCTGCACGAACTTCTCTATCCGCTTGCCCAGGCGATGGATTCTGTTGCCATTGAAAGTGATGTTGAACTTGGTGGTACTGATCAAAAATTCAATCTGCTGGTCGGCAGGGATATTCAGCGGGAATTCGGAGGAGAGCCGCAGGTAATCCTTACAATGCCGCTCCTGGTCGGAACCGATGGTATAGAGAAAATGAGCAAGTCATACGGTAATTACATCGGCATTAGCGAATCTCCTGAGCAGATTTATGGAAAAACTCTATCTATACCAGATAAACTTATTTATACCTATTTTGAATTAGGTACAGATATTCCCAATACGGAATTGAAAGAAATAGAAAACAAGCTTAACGATAAAAATGTAAATCCCAGGGATTTAAAGAGATATCTTGCCAGAAAACTTGTTGAAATGTACTACGATAAAGAAGCTGCTTTAGGTGCCGAAGGGGAATTCGATAAATTATTCATAAAAAAAGAAATTCCTGATGAAATTCCTGAATTCTATATAGAAAATAATTTATCTGAAATGAATATATTAGATATCCTTCTTAAAATTAACTTTGCTCCATCCAAGGGAGAAGCCAGAAGGCTGGTGATTCAGGGCGGGGTTTCAGTTGATGGTGAAAAGGTAAACGATATCTCCCAGACCATCAAACTGGAAGAGAATAGTGTTATAAAAGTAGGGAAAAGAAAGTTTATAAAAATAAAAAGGAGATGATATATTGTATGTTCCAACGAAAATATTTTTTACAAAAGGCGTAGGAAGGCATAAAGAATACCTTACATCTTTCGAGCTTGCTCTAAGAAGTGCCGGTGTTCAGATATGCAACCTGGTAACAGTCAGCAGTATTTTCCCGACAAACTGTAAAAGGATTTCAAGGGAAGAGGGACTAAAGGAACTCAATCCAGGCCAGATCACCTTTGCCGTGATGGCAAGGAATTCCACAAATGAACCGAACAGGCTTATTGCCTCATCTATTGGTGTTGCGCTCCCTTCTGATGCCGGACAGTACGGTTACCTTTCTGAACATCACCCATATGGTCAGACTGAAAAAGTGGCCGGTGAATATGCTGAGGACCTTGCAGCAACAATGCTTGCAACAACTTTAGGCGTTGAGTTTGATCCTGAGACCGACTGGAATGAAAGAGAAAATATCTATAAAATGTCAGGTAAAATCGTTAAAACATTCAATGTTACGCAATCTGCCGAAGGTGATAAGAACGGTTTATGGACTACCGTCCTTGCTCTCGGCGTTCTTCTTCCATGATAATTATATTTAAGGCTGACGGGTTTTACCGTCAGTTTTTTTTATCAGACCCCATAAATGTATAATTCCTGCCGTCAGCAATCCTGCTATCATCGGCTCAATCTGGCTGATTTCTATACCAGTACTATTCCTTAAAAAATACCAGACTGCAGAAGCAACTACTGCAAGTAACATTTCTGCAATAACCAGCTTTCTGCTGATCATAAATTTACTGTAATATGCCCCAATAACAGGGAAAATAATTCCTGGAATAAAAATCGAACCTATGGTATACCAGATTCCAATTACTGAAGGGATTAAGATCGCAATGATAACTGCTGTAACGCCGGATAGAATAAGTCCAAGTATTGTAAACTTCCTGAGCTTTGAATCATCCCTGCTAACCGCCAGATTATAAAAAAAATCTTTTCCGAGTGTGGTGCCGCTGAGAAAAAGAAAACTATTCAGGGTTGACATAATTGTTGCGAAAAGAGCGGCATAAAAGAATCCTTTGAAGCCGGGTGCGAGTATTCTTTCTGCAAGAAGCGGAAATGAAAGAACAGGATTTATGTCAGCCGGGAGAATTGCCCTTGCATACAGGCCTGTACTTGTGGTCAGGAAATCAAATAATGCCCAAAGAATAACTGAGATCAGAATACCTGTTTTAGCTGTTCTCCCTGATTTTGCTGCATAGCACCTTTGGTGAAATCCAGGATCGGCAAATGTCCATGACGCAATAAGAAACCAGACTAAAATATAAACCGGTGACGCATTGCCGGTTAGTTTAAGATGTGATTGCGGAAGTTTCTCCTGCAGAAAAGTAATACCTCCGGAAGAATAATAGGATGCAAAAACGATGATTGCAAATCCAGCAAACATCACAAAAAACTGTATCACGTCAGTATAAAGATCGGATCTGAATCCACCTTTTACTAAATACAGCAGGGACAAGATAAGTGATAACAGCAGCGACCAGATGATACTTATATTAAACACTAATGATATCAGATTCGCGGTCATAAGAAGATAGGGAGCGGGTGAAACAAGAATGAAAACAATTACTGAGGAAATCACACCAGCTGTATCGCCATATTCCTTTCTTATTTTATCAGGTATCGTAAATAGTGAGGCAGTTCTTATTTTTCCTGCAAAAAATATGGCAAATAGTATAGCAAACAGATAATAAGGAAGCCCCTGTGTCAGCCAGCTTAACAGACCGTAATTAAAAGTGAATTCTCCTATTCCGAGTATTCCCCCGTACCAGGTCGATACGCTGGTGGTAACAAACAGGAACAGTCCGACTTTTCTTCCGGAAAGAAGGTAATCCTCTGATGCACCTGTATTTTTTTTTGCAGCATATAATCCGGCAGCAATAACCGCAGCGAAAAAAGAGATGAGAATGAATATATCAATCGGAGAGAATGAAACCATTTTTTCTCATAACGTTATAATCCCTGACAACAAAGATGATACCGCCGGTCACGCTAAGAATAATTCTGTTTTTTAACGCAATATTGCTGGTACTCTCTTTTGAACCGAAAGGCAGTGAGGTATTTTTAAGCTTGTATTTCAGTCCTTTGGAATTTATAGTAGTTTTATTATCCAGTCCGTAAACTGAGATTGTTTCACCCGGTACAGCCGGTATTTCGTTATATCCGGAAAAAGCCTGAAGAATTGAATTTTCAGCTATTACTGTAATTTTAATTTTATTGAAAAATTTAACCGCAATTCCAAGGTTGCAGAACGTGTGGTCGAGCCTGTCCCCTGTCACGCCGGTTAGGACTGCTGCGCTAAATTTCTTCCGGATAGCATACTTAAGACATTTCTCAACATCAGTATCATTCTGCCTGCTGATTTTAATTAAAATGGATTTATTACGGAAGCGCTGGATTACATTATTTTTTATCGAATCAAAGTCACCGATTATATAATCAGGTATCAAATTCATCCGGTATGCCGAATTTGCACCGCCGTCTGCACAAATTAATTCAGTATATCCGGCTGAAACCAGATGATTTATGGTGCTTTTTTTTGGCGGCCTTCCGTTAGCTAGTATAATGCATTTTTTCAATAGTTAAAGTCCGATCTGAATTCCGGCAATAAAATTTCTTTCTGCTGCAGGGAAGAATTCCTGACCTACCGCATAAGCAGAATACAATTTATCAAAAAGATTATTAATCCTTAAATAAACTTTTGAAGGAATATTTTCATTCAGCAGAAAATATTCATAGCTTCCTGTAAAATCCGCAGTGAAATAAGCTTCGTTCTTATTATCGGAGTAAGGCACAAATCCCGGATGGTTTGCCAGATAATCTCTAAGATTACTGTCATAATTATCGGAATAAAATTCGCCAACATATTTCCCCGTTAATTCCGCTTTCAGACCGCAGCAGTTGTATCGAATCCCGGCATTTGCCATAAAATCAGGAAAGCCGCTGATCCTGTTTCCGCCAAGATCAATGAACTCCTTGTCAGAAATAAAATAATTACCTTTCTTAATAACATTGTGGCTGTAAGATGCATTTCCCCAAAGCTCAAGACTGCTGAACACTTTAATTGATCCGGTAAACTCTAATCCCTGGTGCAATGTCTTTTCCGCGTTTCCGGTTACCGGTTGTCCGAATCTATCCAATTTTCCATTTTTTACTATTTCATTGCTGAAAGACATGTAAAAAAGGTTCATTGATAAATTAAATTTATCAGTTACAAATTCAGATCCTATTTCGATATCGTTCATAGTTTCATGTTTTACAAGCGGATTATTGAAATCGTAAGTGCCGGCTTCATTTTTTTCAAACAAGGGAGCTTCTCCCCCGCTCGATTCAGCTGCATCATAGTAATTTTTTAACCTCGGTTCCCTGGATATTCTTGCAAATGAAATAAATATATTTAACTGTTCATACATTTTGTAATTTATACCCAGGCGCGGATTCACAAAGTAATGTTTTACGCTGAAATCATTATTCAGAAATTTTTCATTATAAAGATGGTATTTATTGTATACAAACTGTACTTCTCCCAGAATGTTAATTTTTGATGCCGGTCTGTATGTCTCCTGAATAAATCCCCCGGCAATATCCTTCCCCCCGTTGTAAAAATAATATTTATAATCTTTTGATAATCCCGGCGGAAGATTCTCAGCATAATTAATACTTCCCCAGTGTTCCGATCTATGGATGCGCAGTTCTCCTCCGACAATTAATTCACCGTTATTATGTTTAAAGCTTAACCTGGGTATCCAACCATACTGCTTATTTTCAACCTGAGCCCTGATTATTGCATTTCCCGGATTGCCAGCGGGATTAATTCCGTATTCGCTTCCTATCCTGAAATATGAGGTATCTGCCCAGGAGGCATCATAATCAAAAAAACCGCTTCCGGTAACCAGGAATAATGCTGAATTGAAATTCACTTTATCCGAAAGCTCGATTTCATTAAGCAGCTCGTAATGAGGTTGTGAAAAATTTTCTATCTCTACGGGCCTCCGCAAAACGGAATACGTAAGCTCATTACCATTATAATCTGCTTCCCAGTAGGAATAATTTTTCTTTCTGAGCTCTTTATTCCCGATCGCAAATTTAGGGAGTCCGGTATAAGCTAAACCATCTTCAATAGGTCCGCCGTAGAGATTTATCTGGGTGGTTACTTTGTCATCATATCTAACAGCGGAAAGGTTATAAGAATTAAATTTTACCCAGGAATTATCCCTGTAACCGGAACTTGTAATTCTGGAAAGTTTTGCAGAAACCGAATATTTTTCATTGATAACTCCGCTGGAGAAGGAAACGGAATATTTCAGAGTATTGTATGAACCCGCATAAGTTTCAAGCTTTAATCCCCTATGGTCTGTTGAGGCTGTAATTATATTAACAGATCCGCCTATCGCAGGATATCCGAACAATCCGCTTCCTGCACCTCTCTGAACCTGTATCATTTCTGTATTTGAAAGAATATCCGGGAAATCGAGCCAGTATACATTGTGATCTTCAGGATCATTCTGCGGAATTCCATTTATGGAAACTGAGATTCTCCTCTGGTCGAATCCTCTTATAGAAAGATAGTTGTACCCGATTCCATTTCCGTTTTCGGAATAGGAGGTTACCGAAGTCTGATTATTCAGATACTGCGGAATATCCTGAACTGAATAGGTATTCTCAATTTCATTTTTACTTATTTTTTGAAATGCTATCGGGGTTATACCTTTACGCGCAACTGTCCCCAGGACCAGAACAGTTTGAGATGGGATGATTTTCTGTTCGAGAAATATTTCCAGGAATGTAGTGGGATCTTCAATTTTTACCTGCTTTGTATCATAACCTACATAGCTTATCCTGATGACTGTTCCAAGGCTTACGTTAGCAAGAATAAACTCTCCTTTAAGATCTGAAATTGTACCTGAGGAACCGTCTATGGTGCTTATATTTGCATTTGGAAGAAAGCTGCCTGTTTCAATATCAGAAATTCTCCCCTTTATTTCATATTGCTGCGAATAAAGCACGGAAGCAGCAAAAAAGAAAAGAATAATTAAGTTTTTCATGTTCGCTCCAAAAAAAAAGCCGCTATGGTAACGGCTAAAACTTAATTATTTAGCCCGTTTTCCTCCGCTGGTATTATCCAGTTCAGGTATTAGGGTATGATCTCAGATGTACGCGGTACAACACCCCTAACGGCTTATGGTTAATCAATACTTTAAGAACAACAGAACTATTGTTAAATAAATTTAATTAATTTTCAGTTTCTGGCCAATGGTAATTTTTTCACCCGACAGATTATTGATCGCTTTGAGTTCTGCAACTGTCATACCATAAATTTTTGCGATCCTGAAAAGTGATTCGCCTCTCCTCACTGTGTGTGTAGAATTCTTCTTTTTAACTGAAACAGTTTCCTGAATGTCATTAACTCCTTCATCGGAGTAGATCTTAAGAGATTTCCCGGCAATAATTTTGTTTGACGAGAGCCGGTTCCATCTGCGGATTTCGGAAACTGAAACTTTGTAAAGTTCAGCAATCTCTCCGATCGAATCACCCGGTTTTACCTTGTAGTAATTCAGATTAGCTGAAGTTTTAACTGTTCTATCTCCCAGGGATATTTCGCTGTCATTCCCGTAAATCTTAAGCGTTCTGCCGGATATCAACTGGTTATCCTTTAAACCGTTCCAGTTTCTTATCTGTGCCGAGGAAACACCAAATCTTTCAGCGAGCTCGCTCATAGTATCTCCTCTTTTAATTTTATACCTGAACAAGCTGTTTTTGGTCTTTGTTGAGTTCAGCTGATTGGATACATAGCTGCCGGAACTGTTATCAGTATAAATTTTTAATCTTTGACCAGATAAAATTCTGCTGCCGGTAAGATCATTCCATTTCATCAAAGCGCTTAATTCCACCCCGTATTTACGAGCAATAAGATTAAGGTTTTCACCGCGCCTTACTTTATGGTAAATTACAGCATTGTTCCCGGTATTTACGATTTTTGTAACTGTTTTTTCAGTCGATGTCTGGTTATCGAGACTCGCATAAAAATCTTTTTTCTCTGCGGGAACAAATATGGTCAGCTTCTGACCGACAGTGACTGTCCGCGTATAAGGAATATTGTTCCAGTTTCTCACATCGGTGACCCTGACATTAAATAAATCCGCTATTCCAAGAAGACTTTCATTTTTCTTAACGGTATAAAATACAGATACCTTATCATCCGGAACTATGGATTCTGCATCAACCATGTTTTCAGGCATACCGGCTGCAATTTCTTCACTTACAAAAATTTCATCTGCCTGTTCCGTTCCGTTTTCAGGTGTATTATCCTGCGGACTTTTATTCAATGACAAATAAGGAGATACATATTCATCAGATGCAGTTTCATCGGCTGTTTCCGTGTTGGCATTATAGGCGAAGTTGTTTTCCGAAAGATTTGCCACCGGTATTCTAAGTGTAACACCCTTGTATAACCTGGATTTTACTGAAATATTATTTGCTTCAGCAAGATCGGATTTTGTTACTCCATAACGGTTTGCAATTTTAGTTAAAGTTTCGCCTCTTTTAACCGTGTGCACAAGGTAATTTCTTTTTGCCGATTCCGGAACATTTTTTATGTTCTCGGCAAACAGTTCTGTTCTTCCCCTGGGGATTTTAAGAGGATATCCTCCTGCATATGATAGCGGAGTGCATTGCTGGGTGAGCTCCGGATTAAGTTCTCCGAGAATTTCAGGGGTTGTGCCTGCACAGGTTGCCAGATAATTAATATCGATCGCCCCGCTGACTGTATGGACTTCATACTCGGCAGGTTTTTCGTAATTAATATCCGTATACCCGTACTTCTCGAGATCCATTGCAATTAAAGTTACGGCTATATACTGGGGTACGTAACTCCTTGTCTCTTTAGGAAGATACCTCATACAGGACCAGAAATTTCTTTCTCCTGATCTCCGGATGGCCCTCTGTATTTTACCTTCACCTGCATTATAAGATGCAAGCGCGAGATACCAGTCGCCCAAAGAGTTATAAAGATCCCTGAGATGCCTGGCTGCAGCACGGGTAGATTTTTCCGGATCACGTCTTTCATCAAAATAAAATTCAGACCTTAAACCATACATTCTGCCGGTGCCTTTTACAAACTGCCACAGACCAACAGCACTTGCCCAAGACCTTGCAATAGGGTTGAGACCGCTTTCTACCATGCTAAGGTATACCAGCTGTTTGGGAACATTTTCCTCATAAAAGATCCTGGTCATCATCGGAAAATATTTTCCTGACCTTGATAACCAGAGATTCATGTATTTTCTCCCCTTGCCGGTATAATATTCAATCCACTTTTCGACAACAGGATTTATATCCAGCGGTATTTCAGCCGGAATAACCATAGGAGTATAATTTTCAGGCTTTTCCTCTGCTATCTGTAATTCGGTAACTGCCTTTCCCGTCCATTCTTCGAAAGCTGCAAAAGATACATCCAGCGGTAGTTCAGGAAGGTGATCCACATAATTCTTATAATCTTCAATTATTGATTTTTCAAGATCAAGAAAGGCTGTATTGGATTCTATACCGGGGTAATAGCTCAGATTGTTGATTACACGAAGAGCCGACTCATAACTAAGTAAGGTTTCGTTAATACTGTTAAGTTCCTGTTTTGCCAAAGCAGTAACGTAATGCTGCCTTGCCTGTTCAAGCATCTCAGATACAATGCCCCCCTGGTTAGCTACACTGCCTGACCGGGGATCATTGTCCTTTGCAATCTCTTTGTTCCCTCCGCAGGAAGTCAGAAGAAGAGAAAACAAAGAGAATACAAAAAGCTTTAAAAGCCTGCTTTTCATGCATACTCCGAATTTATTTTTGTGAATATAAGCTTTATAACTGTTTTTATCAAGTAATAAATTAAATAAAACGTATAAGATAAGTTTTTACAATAAGTTAATTATTAAAATCACCCTATTAGAAATGGATTACTTTTGCTAAAATAAATATAAATTTATGAATAATGAATAAGGAAAATCCTGATTTTTACATAGGTAAAATAAAATCAGAGAGGAATATTTCCATGCTTTTTCCTGGGATTTTTATCGACCTTCGTTTTGAGCAGCTGGAAGCAGCTTATTATCCTGCCTCTTGTTTCATCAGGCATAATTACATCATCCAGGAATCCTCTTTCTGCTGCAATGTATGGATTTGCAAATTTAGCAATATATTCATCAGTTTTTTTTGTCAATTCTGCGTCAGGATCCGATGCTTTTGCTATCTCTTTCTTGAAGATTATTTCCACTGCACCCTTGGGACCCATAACTGCGATCTCTGCTGTAGGCCAGGCAAAATTAAAATCGCCCCGTATATGCTTGGAATTCATAACATCGTATGCACCGCCGTAAGCCTTCCTTGTAATAACTGTTATCTTGGGTACGGTAGCCTCGCAAAAAGCGTATAATAACTTTGACCCATGCCTGATAATTCCGTTCCATTCCTGTTCGGTTCCAGGCAAAAATCCGGGTACATCCTCAAATACAAGCAGCGGAATATTGAATGCATCGCAAAACCTGACAAACCTTGCTCCTTTTACCGATGCATTAATATCAAGCACACCGGCAAGAACTGAGGGCTGATTGGCAACAACACCAACTGGCATTCCCCCCACCCTGGCAAATCCTACGATAATATTTTCTGCATAATCCTGGTGTACTTCAAAGAAATTTTCCCCGTCAACTACAAGTCTTATTATTTCCTTCATATCATAAGGTTTATTGGGCGAGTCCGGAATGATCTTATCTATTCTTTCATCTTTTACAATTGAAGAAATATCAAATTCTTTTTCAGGGGCCCTGTCCATAAAATTAAGAGGCAGGAATCCCATCAGGCTTCTGACATTCAACAATGTTTCAATCTCTGAATCAAAAGCGAAATGGGCAACACCGCTTTTTATTGCGTGGGTTTCAGCTCCCCCGAGATCCTCAAAACTAACATCTTCATGAGTAACAGTTTTTACGACGTTAGGCCCGGTAACAAACATATAGCTTGTATTTTTTACCATAAAAATGAAATCGGTAATTGCCGGTGAATATACCGCTCCTCCTGCACAGGGACCTAAAATAACAGAAATTTGAGGAACAACTCCCGATGCCAGTGTGTTACGCAGAAATATATCCGCGTAACCGCCAAGACTCATCACACCTTCCTGTATTCTGGCTCCTCCGGAATCATTCAAACCGATTACCGGAATTCCAACCCTCATAGCCTGATCCATTAGCTTAACAATTTTTTCAGCATTAGTTTCTGATAACGATCCGCCAAAAACAGTAAAATCCTGACTGAATAATGCAACAGGTCTTCCGTCAATTTTGGCAAAACCCGTTATTACTCCATCACCAGGATAATGCTGGTTATCCAAACCAAATTCTATCGACCGGTGCTTTACGAACATATCAACTTCTTCAAAACTGTTTTCGTCAGCAAGAAGTTCAATCCGTTCCCTGGCAGTTAATTTTCCTTTTTGATGCTGTGCATCAATTTTTGCCGTGCCGCCGCCAAGTTTTGCTTTTTCGCGTTTGTCAATCAGTTCTTTCAATTTATCCTGCATCAGCTGCCTTATATTATAAAATTAATGGAGTCGTCGCTTTTATCTTTTTGGAAAATATCTCCGATCGCAGAAATTAAGTTTAGATTTATACCGCCGGTTTCCTTCAGCCTAAATTCTTTAACTATTTCCGCTGGGTGACCTTTCATAATTACTATCCTGTCAGATAACCTGGCTGCAGCTGAAACATCTGCAGTTGAAAAAATGAACTTAATACCAGTCCTGACAGCGATATCTTTCAACATGTCAAATAACTCTTTTTTTGTAAGATTATCGCAACCTTTAATGGTATCATCTATCAAGATAAGTGCCGGATTAAGCGCCAGTGCCCGGCCGATCGAAATTCTGAACCGGAATCCGGTACTTTCATTATCCGGGTAGTGGTTTTCATATCCGTTAAGGCCTATAGAACCGATAATTTCTTCCACTTTTGCATTATTTTGAGATAATCCGAAGGATGTATGATGAATACAACTGCTTATATTTTCAGCCACATTTAACCATGGAAGTGAAGAAGATTTTTCAGGAATATAAATAATTCGCCCGTCAGGATTGCCGTAAATTTCACCATTCAGGTAAACTTCTCCTCCGGAAGGTTTTTCAAGTCCGGCAATTATTTTAAGCAAGGTTGATTTCCCGGTTCGGAAAGGTGCCAGTATTGATAAAAAAGATTCATTTTCATCAATTTTGAAAGATATATCCTTAAAAAGCTGGAATTTCCCTGAAGCTTCAAGGTCAAATTCCATTTTAAGATTTTTAACTTCTAACAGCGGCAAATTTTACTTCCAGAATATTGTTTTTTTATAAATATAAGTCAGTGCCAGATTTCCAAGGTACACTGATAGTCCGGTTATTATTAAAGCAGAAAAGAAAGCCGATAGATCAACATAAATCAATGCCTTATTGAAAATATTACCGATCCCATAACCTCCCTTAATATATTCAAACGCAATTAGAACCAGCCAGAGGTTGAAATGAATCCGTTTCATCGAACGGAAGATTTCTGCCTGACTGAATTTCCAGATTACCATTTTACTGATGTAACTGCTCTTGAGGCCTAGTGAATGCGAGGAAGTAATATATTCATCCGGAACTTGATGAACTGCTTTTTGAAGCTTTATCATCATCGGAATAAATGCATAAAAGAAAGCAAAAATAAATTCAATGTATTCAGAGGCCGGAAACCAGAAAATCAGCAGCAGCCCTAGAATTATTCCCGGAATATATTCTGAAAACCATTCCAGAGAAAAAATAAAATTTTTGAATATAATGTTACCCTTACCCTGCAGCCTGCCTGTAAAAAAGATAACGTAATATGCACAGAATAATGAAAGATATATAACAGCTACCGAGGATAAATAATTAGGAAAAAGCTGGTAATCCGTAACAAGTGATGGAAAAGACTCAATTACTATGGACGGTTTCGGCAGAATATTATTTACCGGCAGAATAAATTCAAAAAGAATTATCCAGAGAACCAGATATGCTGCTAAATACCGGTATACCGCTTTCTTGTTTTCTTTGACCATAAATAGGGATAATTTTGACAATGAATATAGATATTACCAGATATTATATCAAATACAACCACTCTCATTTAAGGTCATACAATTGTGCACCTGACCTGATTCTAACCTGGGTCTGTTCCGATTCTAACCTTATTCTATCCTGATTAAAATGAGGTTTTATCCGCAACAGAACCAGACCAGGTTAGGAACAGGAACAACTGAGGTAATAAGTTGTAACCAATCCCGGAATAGCACGGAAGTTCCTGGTTAATAGAGAGCAATTAAATCATTATTTCGGAGATGGATCTATACTGCTCCGAAAAAGGGATTTTTCTTCTTTTCCCGGAGTATTGTGGTTTCTTCGCCGTGACCCGGGTATACAATAACATCATCGGGAAGCGAAAATAGTTTTTGGTTTATCGAATTTAGGAGTGTATTGTAATCTCCACCCCACAGATCGGTCCTGCCGATGGTATCTTTGAACAAAACATCCCCGCTGAACAGAACTTTCCGGTCTTTAAAGTACAAACAGTGCTCACCAGGAGAATGACCGGGTGTAAAAAGAAATTCACCGTACCAGTTACCAAGTGTTAAAGGGATTCCTTCCTCAATAAAGCTGTCCGGTTCCGGAATAGAGTTTATTTCGATTCCGAATGCTGCACCCTGCTCCTTTACGTGCAGCAGCAGAGGCATATCTTTTTCGGGTGCAAAAAAGGAAGACCCGAATTTTTCTTTTAAAATACTTACTCCGATTACATGATCTATATGAGAATGTGTAACAACAATATTCTTAAGATTCAGATCATTGCTTTCGATAAAATCAATCAGGATATCATCCTCCTCCTTATCCATATTGCCAGGATCAATGACTATTGATTCCCTTGTTACAGTATCAAAGAGAAGGTAGGTGTTTTCGCTGAAAGGATTGAACGTATATTTATTTATTTCAAGCATTAATTCAGGGTTACGGTATTTTATTTTCCGGCAAATTTTCTGCGCAGATTATTTATAACGGTTGCATTGTAACTTTTATAATTACTTTTAATTTCCCTCATTGAATCCCCGCCGAATTTCTGAAGGAAGAAATCACAAATTACCCAGGCTGCCATCGACTCGGCAATGACTGCACAGGCCGGAACTGCAACAAAATCACTTCTTTCACGCCTCGAATCCACACTGCGCATTGTTTTAAGATCAATGCTTTTCAAGGGCATCATCAGGGTTGAAATTGGCTTCATTACTCCCCGGATCAATACAGGCATTCCATTTGTAATACCGCCTTCAATGCCCCCGGCCCTGTTTGTTCTTCTTGCAGGCATCCCGTTTTTAATAATAATTTCGTCGTGAACCTCAGAACCGGGTTTATCACCACCCTTAAAGCCGTAGCCGATTTCCACCCCCTTAACTCCGTTTATAGACATAATTGCGGATGACAGGGCAGAATTTATCTTCCGGTCATAGTGCACAAAACTTCCCAGTCCAGCCGGCACTCCTGTTACAAAAACGCAGAAAGTTCCGCCCAGAGTATCTCCTTTTTTCTTAGCTGATTTTATTTTACTTATTATCCTGCGCTGCTGAGATTCATCCAAGACTCCCACGCTGCTTAGGTTAGATCTTTTATTTATATCAGAAGCATTTTTAAAAGGAGTCCTGAGATTGACAAGGAACTTATCGTAGAGGTTTACCGCTGGATAGATTCCACCTATGGATTCAACGAAACTTCCGGTATAAATATCAAACTCTTCCAGCAGCTGTTTTGCTATGCTTCCGGCAGCCACTCTTGCAGCAGTTTCCCTTGCGCTTGATCTTTCGATTGAATTTCTGATATCGTCAAAATCATATTTAATAATACCATTAAGATCAGCGTGACCCGGTCTGGGAATCGATACCGTGGCCGTTTTTTTATTCACCGGTTCGGGATTCATTACATCCTTCCAGTTTTCCCAGTCCATATTTTTAACTGACAGGGCGATTGGTGAACCAAGAGTCCGGCCGTATCTTATTCCGGAGAGTATTTCTACTGTATCGTTTTCAATCTTCATCCTGTTTCCCCTGCCATAACCCGCCTGCCGTCTTTTCAGCTCATTATTAATATATTCAGCGGAAATTTTCAGGTTGGAAGGAAAGCCCTCTGCCACAGCAACTACATTTTTGCCGTGGGATTCTCCGGCGGTAAGGAATCTTATCATAATTATCTTTTTTTTGAAATATAAATATAAATCCGCCCCTACCCAAACTCAACCGGAACTGTTACACAAAAAAAAAGCTGCCTGCAGCAGGCAGCTTTTCCGATCATGCGAATATTTATTCTGGTATGTCCAATCCGACAAACCTGGTATTGCCGCTTACATCCCTCACCTTAAGCAGTACTGCTTCCCCTCTTTTTGAAGTAATGATGTTTTTGAATTCAGCGACATTATTAACTTTCTTCCTGTCAGCCTCAACTATTACCAGCTTGGCAAACAAATTTTTATCAGATGCCTTGCTGAAATCCTTGACCTCGGTTATTTTAATTCCATAATTTACTTTGTACTCTTTTTTATCCACAGAAGAGAGGTCGCTGACTGTCATACCGATTTTATCAAACTCCACGGTTGATTTTTTTGAATCGTTCTCCGATTCATCCGTGCTGTTATCCACCACCGGTTGTGCGGTATCATCATCGTCCCTGGCTTTCAGAGTAACATCCTTTTCAAACTCTTTTCCATCGCGGAAAATTGTAAGCTTAACAGTTGTACCTGCTGATTTGGCTGCAACATAACTCTGCAGCTGGTTCTCCTGGTTAACCTCCCTGCCGTCAATCTTCAGGATGACATCGCCTTCGCGAATATCAGCTTTTGAAGCTGCGCCGTCAGATAACACGCCCTGCACAATAATTCCTTTGGGTTTATCCAGTCCTAAGGATTTTGCCATAGCTGCATCAACAGCCTGAATGTTCACACCGATATATCCACGATTAATTTTTCCATGAGCGATAAGATCCTTAGCTACGGATTTGGCCAGGTTAATTGGTATAGCAAAGCCGTAACCAATATAGGTGCCTGTTCTTGAAGCTGCTATTGCAGAATTTACTCCAATAACTGAACCGGAAAGATCCACAAGTGCACCTCCGCTGTTTCCTGGATTTATAGCCGCATCGGTCTGAATAAAGTTCTCAACTCCATATGAATCCTGGATAAGATTAAGTTTTCCTCTTCCGATTGCACTGATAATTCCGGCGGTTACAGTTGATGAAAGAGAGAGCGGATTTCCGATAGCCATAACCCACTGACCGACTTTTAATCCTTCAGAATCTCCCAGAAAAGCTGCGGGTAATCCGGTCGCATCTATTTTAATCACGGCCAGATCAGTAAGAGGATCCCTGCCTACTATTTTTGCATCGAAGTCTCTTTTATCATAAAGACTGACCTCGATACTGGTGGCATTTTCAACTACATGGTTATTAGTAACAATATATCCGTCCTGGGAAATAATAATTCCGCTTCCGGATCCCTGCTGTTCTCTCGGTAAATCTTTGAACGGGAAGAAGAAGAATTCATCGTGCGGGTTATCTTTTCTGGTTGATACTACTGTAATCCTGACAATAGTCGGTGTTACTTTTTCTGCTACTTCAATAAAAGCTTTGCTGAATGCAGTTGCATCAGCATCCAAATTAACGGGCGGATTTGCTGCTCCAAGGTTTATATCTGCATAGCTGGGTCTGACCAATCCAAAACCGGAGACCAGTATTGCACCGAGCAGCATCCCGGCAAGTACCAGAGCAAATGCTCCCAGCATTCTTTTGGATTTCATATTTAATTTTCCTCCTTAAATATTTTTACTTTCTGCAAAATTGCATCTGTAAAAAAAATCATATTTCCTCATCTTAATATTTGAAATGTCTGAATTCCCTGAAACCCAGGGATATGATATTTAGTAAATTTTTCCATAAATAATAGTGACAAATCCGTTACATTCTTTCCCGGATTGTTAATTTTTTGATTAGTTTTTAGACTTTTAAGGTAGTTAAAAAGTTCCATACTTATGACGAAGGACTGGGGATACCCCTGACCGCAGTCCCCGCAAAGAATGCCTGATTCAAAATTATATGACAAATTATCGCTGCTTTTAATTACTTTACCGCAGGACGAGCATTTATCAATCTGAATTTCATAACCTGACTCTTTTAAAAAAAACATATAAAACCTGCCGAATATCTGTGCGGAAGCTTCCTCCCCTTTTTCAAGGAGTTCCATTACACGCACCGTACCTCTGAATATTTTATGGTTGGGTTCGTGTTCGGGCATTATTTTTTTAAGCAGCTCCAGTACTGCATATGAGAATTTAAGCTTTTCAAGGTCCTGTTTTATTTTGGGGTAGTGTGCAACAATTTCAGCACCTGTGATAAGCTGTACATCCCTTGAACTTTTGTTGTAAAATATAATCTGCAGGTAATTAGGAGGATCTATAATTCCTCCCTTACCGTTCCTGTTTTTTTTAACACCCTTGATAATCGCGGATATTTTACCAAAATCTTTTGTAAATATTGAAATAATATTGCTGGTATCTCCGAAGTCGATTTTGGAAAGCACAACTGCTTCCGTCTTGTTTATCTCACTCATTTTAAAAAGTTAAAAGGGAAATTAAAAACATCCTCTTCTGTAATAATGCCGGTAATGAGATGCGAAGGAGTTACGTCAAATGCAGGTGTAAATGCATTATATTTTAACGGGACGACAGAATTACCGTTCACCTCAAACAATTCCTTTTTATCCCTCATCTCAATAATGATTTCATCACCGGTAAGTATTGTCCTGTCTATTGTGGTTGTGGGCGCAGCTACATAAAACGGGATATCGTGGTGGTAGCAGATAACTGCAAGATTATATGTACCGATCTTATTGGCAGTATCACCGTTTAATGCAATTCGGTCTGCACCGGTTACTGCTAAATCTATCTTACCTGATTTAAGAAGAGCTGCTGCTGCAGAATCAGGGAGCAGCTGAAACGGAATTCCTGACTTATCTAACTCATAAGCAGTAAGACGCGATCCCTGCAAAAGTGGGCGCGTTTCATCGGCATATACGAGTTCGACAAGATCATGTTCATAGCCGGTTTTAATTATATTGAAAGCAGTTCCGTCTCCACCGGTAGCAAGTCTCCCGGTATTACAATGTGTAATAATAGACGATCTTTTTTTAAATATCTTCAGTCCGTTCAGACCGATGCGTCTGCATTTTTCAATATCATCATTGTGAATTTCTGCCGCCTTATCAGAAAGCAGTTTATATATATCCTCACTTCTTTTTTCAATGAACACAGCATTTAATTTATTCAATGAATCGAAAAGATTATGGGCAGTGGGACGTGTTCCGGAAAGTCTTTTGTATGCAGCTTCAAAATTTTCATTATGCCCGTTCTTAACTGCCAGTGCAAGAGCATACGCGGCAGCAATCCCGATAGCCGGAGCGCCTCTTATTTCAAGACGTTCTATAGCTAGGGCGATTCTTTCATAACTGTCAGTTTCGACATATTCTTCAGTTAACGGAAGCTTAGTCTGATTAAGAAAAACAAGNNTCCCTTTGTACTGAATTTTTCCACACAGAATGATGCCATTGCACTGCCGTAAATAACTGCACACTTCATATTTTCGGGACTAAGATCCTGGGTTTTATGAAGATACCCGATAAAACCTCCGGCAAACGAATCGCCTGCACCTGTAGGATCATAAATGGATTCAAGTGGATATGCCGGTGCCGAAAAAATTACATCATCAGCAAAAAGCAGTGCGCCATGCTCCCCTTTTTTAATTATTAGAATTTCCGGTCCCATCTCCCTGATAAGTTTTGATGCCTTTATCAGGTTTGGCTCATGGGCAAGGAGTCTTGCCTCGGAATCATTAATAATCAGTACGTTCACCCTTTTAAGCAGTTCCTTCAATTCGTCTTTTTTGCCTGTAATCCAGTAGTTCATCGTATCACAAACTACAAATCTTGGATTTTCCATCTGGTCAAGCACTTTGATCTGCAGAACGGGATCTATATTGCCAAGACAGATAAAATTCGCCTTTCTGAATTTATCCGGTATTACCGGGTCAAACTTTTCAAAAACATTCAGCTCTGTAAGCAGTGTATCTCTTACATTCAGATCATAATGATATTTTCCTGACCATCTGAATGTCTTTCCGCCAGGTACAATCTGCAAACCTTCAAGATCAATATTCCTTTCTTCCAAAGTGTTAATATATTTCCTTGGAAAATCCTCCCCCACAATTCCAACCAGGTAAACCGGTCCGCTGAAATAACTTGATGCAAGAGAAATATATGTTGCAGATCCGCCAAGCGCATCTTCCACTCTGTCAAACGGTGTGGCAACTGTGTCCAGTCCTAATGAACCTACTACTAAAAGTCCCAATTGTGCTCCTTATTTTTCTAAAAATACGACATCAAAAATAGCTAAGTAATTAAACACCTGCATAATAAAAATGATATTTTTTTGCACTGGATTCATTATTTTCAGCTGAAACAGGCTGGAAAAATTTACTTTATCTCAACAAGCTCCAGATATTCAGGCATTTTAAGGATATAGCGTTCAATAATATCCAGTGCTTTTCTCTGTTCGTCCCAGGGCAAAACAGAACCTGCCTCAGCAGAGCTGAGCCATTTATAGCCGTCGTGCTCTTCACCTGTTAAAACTTCCGCCTCCGAAACTTCAGCTGCAAATACCGGCACGATATAGACCGCATCTTTATCAGCCTGGTAAAACTGGTTAACTTTCGGTGCTGCCCAGAATTTAAGCGGAATTAATCCGGTTTCCTCTTTAACTTCCCGAAGCGCAGCTTCATATGCTTTTTCGCCGGGTTTAATTTTACCGGTCACCATCTGCCATAAACCCGGATAAATTTCTTTCTCTCCTCTTCTCAATAATAAAAATTCAAGGGACCCTCCGGTTCTTCTGAATACATGAACCTCAACATATCCCGAAATTATTTCCATTTAATTTCCTTCTTAAAAATATGCTCTTATTTCAGCTTTACCGGTATGTATAACTTTTCCGCTTCCCTGATACCTGCCGTCGTAACTTAAAGTAGACTGCAGATATGAAGCAAGCCGGTAATCAAAATTAAGCCTCCAGTAATAATTTTTCCCCAGATAATTTCCACCCGTTAATTCAAAAGGTAAGAAGTTTTCAGCTGTATTCGAAATTAATTCGTTTCTCTCGACTTCAATCCTTAATCTGCCTGCACCTGCTAATGACAGATTAAATCTTAATGTAAGGGAGTTGATATCAATAATTGTCGGAATTTCCGGATATCGATCCTCATTTTTAGCTGCTTTAATCTTAAATCCGACTTCTATGTTCCTCTCCGGCCTGTAGCTGAAATCGGTAGTTATACTGTTTCCATTAATTGATCTCTTCCTGTTTGAATAAACCGGAGCAGAAACATTATCTGTAATGTTTTCAAGATCGGTCTGGTTGCTTATCTCTTCCACAAGCTTAAAATTAATTCTCAAGCCCCTCTCCCTGTTATAACCGGATTCCCTGCCGCCGCTGAAATTGCTAAGGCTTTTTCTTTGCGTAAATCTTAACCGGAACGAGAGCTCTGGATCATTTTCGAAGACAAACAAATCCTGCTGAAAATAATTACTGCCCCTGATAGTAGTATTTTCATTCAGCAGCGAAGCGAAATTAATAAGGTATATTTTCTGGTAATCCTGCTCAGTGCTGTTTTCTTCAATCCGCCAGAATGTTTCTGTGGAAAACGGGCTTAATAGACCGGATATCGTTGAACCTTCATCAAACATATCCTCAAAGTTGATTTTCCAGCGGGTGCTTGTCTTTAAATCAATCACCGGGTAAAGCTGATCGGTTGGAATTGTTATAAGCACGTAATCACCGTCATAAAGAACCGGGATATATTCGTTCTCGTCGGCAATTCCATTATTGTTTATGTCGCCTGCATAGGTATAATTGCCGGTACCCTTGGTAACCTGAATAAAAACCCTTTCCAGCCTGGCCGAGCGCTGAGTGGATACCTCGTAAAATAAATCCCCGTTTACCGGTTCCCAGAAATTAAAACGCGATTGCGATCTTATCAGTATGGTTTGTGTATTTATATTCCCCCTACCTTTATATTCGTCAGTATATTTTTTCTCGCGAAATGTAAAGTTAAGAGAGGTGGAAATTTCACGGATACCGCTGTAAACGGCCTCGTACATCTGTGTAGTTGACCACGATTCCTTGAGCATAATCCCGTTCAAAGGAAAATAATCATCCCTGAATGAAAAACGTGCCGATAGTCTAAGCCCATTCAGGTCGGTAAGTTCGATCAGCGGAGTTACCTCATTATATTTCAGGCTGCCGGTACGCAGACTATCAGTGCTGCCTGATTTATCCTTTCTGTCCTCTGCAAGAAATTCAACACCGGGACGTATTTTCCAGATTAAATATCCGGCATTTCCTTTCTGACGAACCCAGTAGCTTCTGAATAGATTATTTTCAGTTTCTACATAATCGAAATTATAGTTGAGGGAATAATCCTTCCCGGTACCGAAACTGAGAGTATTATTGAATCTGTCGGATTTAAAGTTCTCGCCCCGGCTTAAGAATCCGTACATTGAATTAATATGCAGATCGTTTACTGGAACAAGAGTCAGATTTACTTCTCTAAGCTGTTCATTTCCTTTCGAAACGCTGGCCGAATTATATGTCCGGTCGAACTCAATTTCATTTATCCTGTCAGCCGAAGTGAATTTGTCCTGTACAAATCTGTCCTTGTAGGATATCCCTGCTTTACCAAGTTTTATACTGCCTATACTTATATCCTTAGGATTGATCCTGAAGAAGATATTTCTGGCGGATCCGAAATTATCTCCATCATCGATATCCGAAAATCGGTTCTTATCCCATAAGCTTCCTGCATATTCGAAGCTGAGAAAAATATCTTCTTCCGGCTGATAACTGATCACCATATTTCCGGTCTGCTTGAATTCCGGAAGGGGCAGAAATATCACAGGCATGTAGGCTCCCTGATTAATGCCCGCAAACAGGTAATTTCCAAGACTCTGCCTAATATAATCTCCCTCCCCTTCTCCAACAAAACTGAATGTTATGTTATAAATTGATGCCGTGTCACCGGGATTATAAACATAATATGAATAAGGGATACTGTTGAAGGTGGTATCAATTTTCTGATAGAGGCCTCTTATTACACCCAGCGAATCAGGAAGAGCAGTAGTAACTCCGCTTTTTACTGCTTTCAGCCTGTCATCCCCCGCAGCAGACAGTGCATTCTTATCTTCTTCCGTAAAAGATACATCTATCGGGGCGTCCGGATCATCACCTTCCTGAAGATACTGAAACTGCAATGTTAATTTATTGTCAAATAACCTGGCCGAAGAGCCGGCTCCGAAAAAGTTACGCGAGAACTTTCTATCCGTATATTCAAAATCAACTGTGATCCTGCTAGCCGAAGTTATCAGTCGTTTGGGAGTAAAAATTATCTGTGCATTGGAATACTCAATTGTGTAATCATTGCTTTCTCCCCTGCTCATTTCCACGCCGTCTATATACACTTTTTCGGTACCTGCCAGGACAATTATATCCCTCTCATTATTTATACCGCTAAGACGGTAGGGACCCTGAACCCCTTCCACTCCGTTAAAATTATTTGAATTAAATTTACCTTTGGATCCTGCCAGCGAAACGAAAGCATTATAGCCTTCGTAATTAAACTCACCTGTTAAACCCTGCAGCTTCCTGTCGATAAATCCAAATTCCCCCTGACGGCGGGTAAGCTGGTAATCACCAAAAATACCGGTGGCAAGTGGATGTTTGATCTGGATAAAAACTTTATCAAGCTCCTCTAATCTTTCAGTATTTCCTTCCGGCTGAATCGGTGTATTTTCATCAGTTAAAGCAGCAACCACTTCAATATCATCCGAAAGTTTTCCGGAAAGCTGGAGACGAAGTCCGCTGCTTAGAGTGAAATCCTTTGTGGTGCCTACCGTAAAACCACGGACGAGGGTACCGCTTTTTTCCATATCACTGCCAAAAATTGCATCCGGTGTGAATCCACCCCTTTCTGTTTCTGCTACCCTTATGGTATCACCTGTTTTAGTATCTAACCGGTAAACAAGACTCCTTTTTTTATACTCCTTCTTAAAACCTACATCAAGAATTTCATATGTAACAAAAAGTGTATCGAAAACAGAATACGGCAAAGAATCGGATAAAGATATTTCTGCATTTGAATATGTTATCGAATAATCATTCTGACCGAGCTCCATGTTCCTTAATCTTATTTTTTCACTGTATGGAATTATTCCCGGAAAGGTGAGCTTATAATTATTATCGAGATTTATCAGCAGCGTATCCGTAACAACAGCAGAATGGTATGGCTGCTGTGCATATCCTGAATAAAGCGGCAGGAATAAAATAATTGCTAAGGATAATTGTTTGATATTCAATAAATATTTCTGGTTTTAATAAGGAAATCTACTTTGACATTGACCATTTATCAAGTCGTTTTATAATTCTCAGGAAATGCGGTCAACCAGGTACAACGACTTCCTTTATTCAGGATACCCTGGATACTACACAGAATCCGCAATAGCAGATATTCCTTAAATAATGATTTTTGCCGTTGCATTGAGGAAATATATTGAATCTGCAGTATTCCAAAACCGGTTTTATTCCTGTTCTGATCTCAAAAAAATGGGGACAGAATCGGATTAGACCCGGGTTAGACCGGAATCAGAATCAGGTTAGATTACCATTTGAGAGTAATTTAGAAGTACCGGTCAATCACACAAATAATCCTACCCCAAAAATATTGTTTAATTTTATTAACTTTATATTTGATTTCTGTTTAACAAGTATTGATAAATGTTTTTCTCTCTGTTTGTATCAAAAAAGTTTACTTTTTCAAGGAAGGATTCTAAGTTCATTTCCTTTATTTCCGCAATTTCAGTTGCCGGAATTGCACTGGGCGTAGCGACGCTTGTTATTGCATTGAGCATCTTAAACGGATTTGAAAGAACCATAACGAATAAATTAGTCGATTTCGATTCTCACATAAAAATAATGTCCTACCGTTCAACCCTCCCGGATTATCATGTGTTTGATAAAGAAATAAAAAGCTGGACTGATAATAATCTGAAGGAAATCAGTCCTTATGCTTCCAAGCTGGCAATAATAAGCGGCAAAAAAATAAAGGAAGGGGTAAATATAAAAGGCATACTTCCTGAATTCGGCTCAAGCATCAGAAAAAACATTATCAAGGGTGAATTTAAGCTGGACGTTGGTGACAATGCATCAATTATAATCGGACAAAAACTGGCCAACAAGCTCAGGGTTCAGAACGGGGAAAGGATAACCCTTTTCTCCCTTATGAACGATGAGCTGCCCTCACCGGAAAATTTACCATCAATAAAAAGATTCACCATTACCGGAATTTTCGAAAGCGGCATGGCCGAGTATGATGATCTGAATGTGTATATCCATCTTAACGAGGCGCAGAAGCTTTTCGGAATCGGTGATAATGTTACCGGTTATGATATCACTGTAAACAACGTTACAAAAATCGACAGCCTGACTGAATTGCTCTCCGCCAAGCTCCGCTATCCTCATTTCGTCAGGTCGATTTACCAGC
The DNA here is from genome assembly GCA_002435365.1 of Ignavibacteriales bacterium UBA6490. Taxonomy (GTDB): domain Bacteria; phylum Bacteroidota; class Ignavibacteria; order Ignavibacteriales; family Ignavibacteriaceae; genus UBA6490. Next base: position 3,377 of record DJMM01000075.1, on the reverse strand, counting down.
TGCACCGGAATATATTTACCTGGATAGAACTGCAGAAAAAACCTATTCCCATTATTCTGGCTCTTATCATTATTGTTGCTGTTTTTAATATAATCGGCACACTTCTGATGGTAGTGCTTGAAAAAACAAATGCAGTAGGGGTATTAAAATCAATTGGTGCTTCCGGTATGCAGGTGATATCTATTTTCCTTGTCCAGGGGATTTTTCTTGCACTGATCGGGATTGCTGCAGGAAATATTCTAGCTTTTATTTTATTGAAGATACAGCTCAGTTATCATATAATATCTCTCCCCTCTTCCGTTTATTTCATGTCTGAAGTCCCGATAGAAATGACCTGGCATATATTTGCGGGTGTTTCTGCATTAACTTTTATTCTCTGCATACTGGCTGCCACATTGCCAAGCTACATCGCTTCAAAAGTCTCCCCGGTAACATCCCTGAGGTTCGGCTGATGCTTTTTGAAAGATTTATTGCTAAGAGATACCTGGTTTCACGGCATAAAATAAATTTTATATCTGTAATTTCTTTTATATCCATATCTGGTATAACACTTGGTGTGGCAGCACTGATAGTAGTACTCTCGGTATTCAACGGATTCGGAAGTCTTGTAAAGTCTTTCCTCATTAATTTTGATCCCCATCTGCGTGTGGAAATCCTTACATCGGATTTCAATAAACCGGAAACAGAAAAAATATTGAACGGCACTCCCGAGCTAACTGCGCTATCCCCTTATATCCAGGGGAAGGCTCTCGCATACAGAAAAAACCGTACTCAGATTGTAAATCTTAAGGGAATTACGCCTGAGGGTGCTGACAAAATTTATAATCTTGACAGGAATACCGCTCTGGGCAGGGCTTCCCTCGGAGAAAGTAACGGTATTAAGGAAATAGTTATCGGATTGCGTCTTGCCGATAAGCTCCAGGTAATTACCGGAGATACTCTTATTCTGATATCTCCTTCAGGCATTGAATCAGTCATAACACAGTATGTGATGCCGTCAATGGAGAGTTTTTTAGTCGCCGGGATATTCAGTTCGGAAAATAATGAGTATGATGAGAATTTTATTTTTTGTTCGATAGATGCCGCACAGCGGCTTATGGGATACAGGGAATCTTACCAGGGATATGAAATCAAACTAAGTAGTATCGAAAAAACTGAGAAGGCAAAAGAATACCTGACAGAAAAACTCGATAAATCAATATTTACGGTTAATACCTGGTTCGATTTCCATAAGGAGCTTTACTCGGTGATGGTTATCGAACGATGGACGGCATATATTATCTTATCACTTATCATCCTGGTAGCAACGTTCAACATTCTGGGGTCATTATCTATGTCGGTTATTGAAAAGAGAAGGGATATAGGGATATTACGATCAATGGGTGTAGAGGAAAAATCTATTTTAAGAATTTTCATGTTTGAAGGAATACTTGTAGGAATAATCGGCACGTTTACCGGGGCGCTGCTTGGTTACCTGGTATGTTTTCTTCAGATAGTATATAATATTTATCCACTCGATCCGACACAGTATAAAATTGATTCACTGCCGATGGAACTGAGGTTAACGGATTTCTTTTTTGTTGCGGGTATGTCCATGCTGCTTTCGATACTCGCTTCATTATATCCGGCAAAGAGGGCGGCAAAAATAAATCCGGTTGAAGCAATTAAATGGGAATAGCAGATGAATAATGTAATTCTGGAAGCAAATAATATTCATAAGACTTACAAGACTGAAAAATCGCAGCTTGAAGTTCTCAAATCAGTTTCACTAAGCATTTCTGAAGGCAGAATTTCAGTGATAGTGGGTGCATCCGGTGCCGGTAAAAGTACGCTGCTGCATATATTAAGTGGTCTTGATCGTCCCGATAGCGGTGAAGTTAATTATGAAGAGAAGAATATTTTCAGATTTACAGATGACAGGCTGGCAAAATTCAGGAACAGGCATATTGGTTTTGTATTTCAGTTCCATCACCTGCTGCCCGAATTTACGGCAGATGAAAATGTGGCGATTCCTCAGCTAATTAATGGTGTACCTTTTTCAAAAGCCTTAAAACGTGCGAATGATCTTTTGGCAGAATTGGGACTTGAAAATAGAAAAAGTCATAAACCCGCTGCATTATCGGGGGGCGAGCAGCAAAGAGTTGCCGTTGCGCGCGCGCTGGCAAATGATCCGAAAATAATTTTTGCGGATGAACCCACCGGAAATCTTGATTCTGAAAACAGCGAGGCGATTCATAACATTCTTGTAGATCTGAAAAACAGGACCGGAAAGACTTTTGTAATAGTTACACACAATCCCCATCTGGTCGAACTTGCCGATAATGTTTATGAAATAAAGGACGGCAGAATCGAAATGAAGTAACTTTTATTTATTATCCATCCTGCTCAGAAAGTCAAAAAGCAGTCTTACTCCGAATCCGGTCATATATTTCTTTGTATATTCAGTTGAGTCGTTAGGTGTTGCCGGTCCGGCTATATCCAGATGTGCCCAAGGGATTTTTTTATCGACAAAATTTTCAAGGAATTTTGCAGCAGATATCGCTCCTCCCCATTTTCCGCCGTAGTTTTTAACGTCAGCCAGTTCACTCTTATTCAGACGGTGGTAGGAATCCCACATCGGCAACCGCCATAATTTCTCCTCGGTAACACGGGAAGAGTTAGTAAGCAGTTCTGATAATTTATCATCCTTTGTAAACAAACCGGCCACAAAATCGCCCAGTGCAACTACACAGGCCCCGGTGAGTGTAGCGAGATCGATTATCATATCCGGTTTCATTTTTGATGCATAATCCAGTGCGTCAGCAAGAATTATTCTTCCTTCTGCATCGGTATCGTCCACTTCAATTGATTTGCCTGAGGCAGCAATAATAATATCGCCCGGTTTATATGAAGTTCCTGAAGGCATGTTTTCGGCAGTAGGAAGTATGCAGGTAATATTTATTTTAAGCTTTGCCCGGCTTGCAGCATGGATAACCGCTGCCGCTACGGCTGCACCCGACATATCGGCTTTCATTTCCCACATATGCTCCGAAGGCTTAATAGAGATACCGCCGGAATCGAACATAATTCCTTTACCCACAAGTACTACGGAAACAGGTTTCTGCCTTTTGCCGAAGCGGGGCCGGTAATTTATTTTAACAAGCTCGGGGGGATTTGAGCTTCCCTGGCCAACTGAAAGGATACCCTGCATCTTAAGCTTCCTGAGTTCTTTTTCCCGCAGAACATTTACAGTTACAGAACCTGAAGAAAGTTTTTCTTTTAACCGGTTCGAAAATAATCTTGGGGTCAGGTTGTTTGAAGGCTCATTCTGAAGATCGCGTGCAAAAAAAACCGCATCCATAAGAATGCTGCCGGTCGTAATTGCGGAATTGAGTTTC
>DJMM01000044.1 GCA_002435365.1 Ignavibacteriales bacterium UBA6490 | reverse complement strand
GTAATTGGTAAAATTGATATAATTACGGGAACCCTGGGAAAAGCTCTGGGCGGTGCCAGCGGCGGATATACAAGCGGAAGAAAAGAAATTATTGAGTTATTAAGGCAGCGTTCACGTCCCTATCTTTTTTCAAACACAGTGGCGCCTGCAATAGTATCTTCCTCCGTTAAAGTGCTGGATATGCTCTCCGCATCAACGGCTCTCAGGGATAAGCTTGAAGCTAATACAAAATTCTTCAGGGAAGGAATTAAAAAAGCAGGTCTTAATATCAAAGAAGGCATTCATCCGATTGTTCCTGTAATGATCGGCGATGCTTCGCTTTCACAGAAAGTTGCTTCAAGAATGCTTGAAAAGGGAGTTTATGTTATAGGCTTCTTTTACCCGGTAGTACCGAAAGGAACCGCTAGGATAAGAACACAGATTTCAGCTGCACATTCCATGGATGACCTAAAATTCGCCATAGAAAAATTCGGTGAGGTGAAAGAGGAATTCGGATTATGAATAAATTACCCCCCCTGCGAGGGGTAATTTATTATTTCTGTAAGCTTTTCCGGTATTCTATCATGCCGCCCGGAACATTGCGGGCATCGAATCCCTTTTTATTAAGGATATCCGTGGCATAGCGGGACCTGTTGCCCGACCTGCAGATGACCGCTATCTCTTTACCTTTATAAGGTTTAAGTTCCGGCAACCTGGCCTCAAGCTCCTGCAGGGGGATATTTATAACCCCGTCAATTTTTCCAAGCGGGCCCTTAAGTTCTTCCGGGGTTCTGACGTCAAGAATTATAAAAGTTGTATCAGATGCCGCTGATTTAGCAATAATCTCATCGACCGTTATTACCGGTCTTTCCTGGGCCTGTGAATTAAAAAACATAAATCCTGCCAATACCATTACAAATAATTTTTTCATGATAATTATCTTTAATTATTTAATCCGCACATACCGGATGCACAGCCTCCGCTGTAGCTGTCGGTACTGCAGTTGCCTGATGCACAGTCGTTATAGCTAAAAGAAGCAGAACTTACTGATGCACTGAAGGATGATAACAGTTTTTTATGGTTTTTGGAATGGCATTCCGGACACACAATTTCGTCCGGATTAGCTGAAGATTTATGAAATACTTCATATTTACTGTTGCAATCGCTGCATCTGTATTCAAATACCGGCATAAATTTTTTCTCCTCTTCTTTCTAGCTTTCGGTTACAATTTCCGGTTCAAGAATTATTTTTGATTTTACTGAATTGGAAATAAGACAGGCTGCCTCAGCTTTTTCCACTATTCGGTGAGCTCTTTCCTTGTCTTTTTCCTGGGTAATCACAACCTTTGGTCTCAGTATGATTTCAGAGATCATGAATTTACCCTCAACTTTTTCAAGTTTACCTTCGGCGCTGCAGTCGAATGACGCAAACTGAAGATTTGAATTTTCGGCAATTGCCAGGAAGGTAGTCATCAGGCAGGAAGAAACTGCGCCGACGATCATATGTTCAGGTGACCAGATATTCGGTACTCCTTTTGGAAATTGCGGGGGTGTTGCAACAGTAAGTGAAGGCACTTCCTGGGAATTAAAGATCCCCACTCTTCCTTCAGACCATTTAAGCTGCAGATTATATTTATGATTCGGTTCCATATTCTTTTTATGTTGTTTATAAAATTATTTATTCGTCTGATAAGCCAAGTTTGGACATCAGCCTGTTATGAGCTTCGTCTGTGATTTTTATATTATATTCCTTGTAGAAATCGATAGTCTTTTCAACAGTCCTGAAATAATTCTGGCAGCCCGGACAGTCATCCAGGTGCAGTTTAATATTTCTGCAGTGTTCCGAGTTAAGGTCCTCGCCCAGACTCTCGCAAACATGTTTCATAACATCTTTGCAGGTAACATTACTTTTCATATCTGCATCGCCTCATTGATATCTTTTCTTAAAAAGGCCCTCGCTCTGTGCAGCCTGCTTTTAACTGCTGCAACAGTAAGCTGGGTAACCTTTGCTGTTTCTTCCGTTGATAATCCTTCAACATCCCTCAGCAGGAATACAATCCTGTAATCGGGAGACAATTTCTGAATAGCGCTGTCGAGAATTTCCCTCAGTTCCTGGTTTTCGGTACTCATGAACGGGGCGGAATTCCAATCTGCTATTTCACTTTCATTATAAAGAGAGTCCTCATCGTCAATGGAAACGAAGCTTTTATGCCTTAATTTCCTGGCGGCCATAAGACAATGGTTTGCCACTATTCTGTAAATCCAGGTTGAGAGCTTTGAGCTTCCGTCAAACTGGTGAAGCGACCTGACCATACTTAGGAACGTCTCCTGCATTATATTTTCAGCTTTATCAGGATCACGGCATATCTTGAATGAAAAATTATAAACTGTTTGTTCATATTTTTTCACAAGTTCAGCCAGTGCTTTTCTATCGCCTTCCTTAGCTTTCGCAATAAGATTTATTTCATCCATCCGTTTGATGCAGTTATTTAATTAAAGATGCAAAATAGTTAAAATAAACTCACAATTCGAGGCTCTTCCATAAGTACCAGCTGGCAATACTGCAGTAAGGAGCCCAATTATTCCTCCTGGCAATAGTGATTATTTTCTGCTCATCGGGAAGTTTTTTGAGGTTATATACCTTCATTACGCCTTTTTTTATGCCAAGATCATTAACCGGGAGCACATTAAGCCTGTTCAGGGAGAAAATCAGAAACATCTGGGCTGTCCATGTGCCGATACCTTTAACGGCAGTAAGACGGTCAATTATTTCTTCGTCGGAAGCGGTGGAAAGTTTCCTGAGGTTGATCTCCCCCGACATTACCCTTGATGACAGATCCTTTATATATTTAATTTTTTGATTTGACAATCCCAGATTTTTTAATATAATATCCTTTGTTGCCAGAATTCCGGCCGGCTCCGGCTTGCCCCTATAGTAGCCGAAAAACCTGGATATTATTGAATCTGCAGCTTTTCCTGACAGCTGTTGGTATATTATTGCCCTAAAAAGGGCATATAAATGATATCTTCGCCGTTTCAGGCTGCAGGAACCGGACATTGAAATGATACGGGATAACCGGGGATCTTTTTTACGTAAATGAAGAATGCCGTTTTCTATTTGACCAGAAATCATTATAATTATACAATTATTATTATTGAGTTTGCGAAATATAAATAATCCAATGGCTCAAATTAAAAATTCAGCTTCGATTAAGTCAAACAGACTCTTCACCGGGATTCCGGATTTAAATTTTAATTTCAAGGAAAAAAATTATCTGGAGGTGAAAGAGGGTGAGGTTATTTTTTCAAAAGGGGATAAAAGCGAGTATGTGTTCCTCGTAATCAGCGGCAGGGTAAAATTTAAAGTATACGAGGGTTTAAGACAGACAAAAGTTTTTATCGTCAGCAGGAATGAATTTTTCGGAGAAAAAGAACTAATTGATAAAACTGTCAGGAACTCTTCGGCAGTAGCGGAAAAAACATCCTCCCTGTTCAGAATCAATTATAAAGATTTTATAAAGCTCTCATCCGAGTACCGGAAAATACTAAGCAACCTGAATGAGAAGAGATATGAGGAAGTAGCTTCACCATTAAGGAACTCAGAACTTAAAAGCAATATTTTTAGCAGGTTTCTGAACGATTCTGAAACCGAAAAAATGGGTGAAGGAATTGAGATAAAAGATTATTCGGGTGAAAATCCGCTGCTGGAAATGAAAGCCAAGGATGAAATTACCGAAGAATTGAAAATGTACCGGGAAGAATCTGAAAACGGGGAAATCCCCGGTGATGATGATCTGCTGGTTGAAGATAAAGATGTAAGATGGAGCCTGGACGATGATGAAGATTCTGAAAGCAGCAGCACCGCTAAAGAATTAATTGACAAAGAGGAAATCAACGATGAGGTTCCGGAACCGGCTGAAGAAGAAAGCGAGCCGGCCGATAATATTGTTGAAAACTTCATGAAAATTCAGGATCAGGTCAATATTCTGAGGGAAAGTCTTGATGAAGCAGAGGAACCGGATCTTGATGAAATTCCGCTGGAGGTTGAACCATTCAGGTTTAAAGAAGCCGCACCGAACAAATCTTTTATCGCTGCGGTGGAAAAATTAAGTCTTGCTGTAAGTACTGAAGAATCCTCCCGGATAATTGTAGAGGCCTGCACTGAGCTGGTGAACGCCGAACATGGCATACTTTATTCTCCTGATAAGGAAAACGTTCTGAACGGTAAACTTTTTGAGGAGGATAAGATGGTTGCTGCAGGACCCGAAACAATTCCCGCCAGGTGCTTCAGGGAATCCGAAGTGATAAATATAAAAGATGTTTATAACGATTTAAATTTCAATCCGACTGCTGATTATGTCAGCTTTTTCCATATTCACAACCTGATATGCCTCCCGGTTACCGATGGTGAAACCATTAAAGCAGTTCTGCAGATATTCAACAGTCGGAACGGTGAGTTCTCGGCAGACGACGAAAAACTACTGAAAAGCATAACTCCCGTCGTATTCAGAACTATCGAACGTTGCGAGAGATACAGCACCGAGAAAAAGGAAATTGAGTCAATACCGGAAAAACCGCTTAAAGTTGAGGAAAAAGCTGTTGAACCTCCCAGGCCTTCCGGAAAGCAGGTTTCCTTAAAAGTCATTTCCGACTTCCTTCTTAAGGAATTCCAGGTTGTGGTGGGGGATATTAAGCAGTTCAATATGTACCTGCAAAAAATAGATATTCCCGGTGAAGCGAAGGAAATTTCCGATATTGTGACTAACCAGACCTCCAAAATTATTGATCTTCTGGAATCGCTGAAGGTTTATTCGGATAAAAAGCTGGTGATCCGGGAGGAGAAGGAAAGCTATATTACGGTACTCAATGAAATGATGAGCCTCCTGGCAGAATATACTGAGAGCCGTAAAGTTAACCTTTATAAGAGATTCGATTCGGATGCATTAATTGCGGTTAATTCCAAGTTCCTCTACCTGGCAATATTCCAGATAATTAAATACCAGTGTGACCTTATGCCGTTCGGCGGAAACATATTCGTAAGCTCTGAAGTTTCCGAAAGCGAAGTTGAAATAATAATCAGGAACGCAACCCGCAAAACTGATGAAAATCTTGTTATTAATTCCGCATTTCAGTTTGATGAGAATTCGACGACCGGATTCGGCCTCTCACTTGCAAAACGGATAATTGAAGAACATAATGCCGGATTGAGTATTAAGAACCAATCAGGGACCGGACTTGAAATAGGTATCCGCTTTCCGGCAGCAAAGTAATGCATAATAAGCTTATTGCAGTTGTGGGACCGACTGCAACCGGAAAAACATCCCTCGGTGTCCATCTCGCAAATCTTTTCGACGGTGAAATAATCTCTGCCGATTCACGACAGGTTTACAGGGGAATGGATTTGGGAACCGGGAAAGATCTCGGTGAATACATAGCAGAGGGTAAAAATATTAAATATCACCTTATTGATATCGCCGATCCTTCAGATGAATTCAATCTTTTCAGGTACAAAAAACTATTTATTGAATCCTTTACACATATTACTTCGGCAGGAAAACTTCCGGTAATGGTGGGAGGAACCGGGCTGTATATAAGTTCGGTAATTCAGGATTACCAGCTGAAGGAAGGCGATTTCAGCCAGGCTAATTTGGACAGGCTGAACAAGCTTTCCGATGAAGAACTTATAAGCCTTCTTCCTGATCAGAAAATTCTGCATAATAAAAACGACCTGGCTTCCAGGGAAAGAATTATTAAAGCGGTTATTTCCGGTTCCGGAAGCAGTGTGCTTAGCTTTAAAGTTAAAAGCTGCGTTATCGGTGTTCATTATGAAAGAGAAGAGATTAGAAAAAGAATCACATCGAGACTGATACAGCGTCTTGACTCAGGCATGATTGAAGAGGTTAAAGCTCTTATTGATAAGGGTATATCCCCGCAAAAATTAATCTCATTCGGACTGGAATATAAATACATTACCCTGCACCTGACCGGCCTGCTGAACTTTAACGATATGTTCCAGAAACTCAACACCAGCATACATGCATTTGCTAAAAGGCAGATGACCTGGTTCAGGAAAATGGAAAAAGAGGGAGTGAAAATTCACTGGGTGGATAAGGGCGACCGGAAACAATCTGAGCAGATAGTTAAAAAGTTTTTACAGAATGAGATCTGATACCAGGGAAAAATATCTGCAGAAGTATGCCGGCCGGTTATACAAAATTGAGTCGAATATTGAAACCTGCAGGTATGCAGTTGTTATTCCTGCCATTTCGGAGTATGAAAACCTGCGGAAATTATTAAATTCACTTTCCCGGGTTGATCCTTATTACTTTAAAGATACTCTCTTTCTGCTTGTTATAAATAATCATGTAAATTCAACCACTGATGTAAAAGATGATAATAAACGATCGCTGGATTTCCTTCGCGTATTAATTAAAAATGGATCTGCTGATGGTTTACATCTTTCCGGAGGAATGAATATTGGTCTTATTGACGCTGCTTCAGAGGGCTGCGAGCTTCCCGAAAAATCTGCCGGAGTGGGACTGGCCAGGAAAACTGGAATGGATGCTGTGCTGAATATGTTCCCTGATATGAAGGGAATTATTATTTGCACCGATGCCGACTGTACGGTTGAGAAAAATTATCTGACGGAAGTTATAAATGCATTTAAGAAAAAAAACTTCGATGCAGCTGTAATAAATTTTATGCACCGGCTGGATGATCCTTCAACTGCAGAAGCTGCGGTTTGTTACGAAATATTTTTAAGGTTCTATGTTGCCGGATTAGGCTATGCTGATTCACCGTTCGCCTTTCATTCAATCGGCTCCGCAATGGCCTGCACTGCAGAGGCTTATATTAATGTTGAAGGAATGAACAAACGCAAGGCCGCAGAGGATTTTTATTTCCTCGAAAAGCTGGCCAAGAATTATTCCATCGGGAAAATTAATACCACTGCTGTCTATCCCTCACCACGGAAATCGTGGCGGGTGCCCTTCGGTACGGGACAAAGAGTGAACAGGTTTCTATCAAATAAACAGGATGAATTTATACTGTATGATCCGCACTGCTTCGCAGTGTTGAAAGAATGGCATAAACTTTTTATGAATAATGATATATTAACAGGCAGTGAATATCTCAATTCTGCAAAAGCAATGAACGGACAGCTTTACAATTTCCTCTGCTCGCAGGGATTCGAAAAGGACTGGCAGAATATTGTGAAGAATGTAAGGAACACTGCGGGTATTGTTAAGCAGAAAATCAGATGGTTCGATGGATTCAGAACACTGAAGCTTATCCATCACCTCCGGGATAAAGAATCGGGCGTTATGCCGATGTTTGATGCACTTGATAAATTTTTTAATATGGTAAATTCAGATAACAATATCGTCCGGGATAATCCGGTGCCTGAAATTTCAGTACAAAAAGAATATCTGCAGACACTGAGAGAGCTTGAAAAATGATAATTAAAACTTTGCCCGACGAAATACAAAGCTACTTGACGGATTCCGCAAATGTCAAAGGATTCTGCGATGCAGTCTATTTCCCGGAATCAGAACAGGATGTTAAAAAGATACTAGCGGAAGCATATTTAAATAAAACCCCGGTTACTATTAGCGGGAACGGAACCGGTCTTACAGGCGCACGCGTTCCCCAGGGCGGAATAGTAATATCAACAGAGAAGCTGAATAAGGTGATTGAGATAAATGAGTCTGAAATGTTTGCCGTGGTAGAACCGGGATGCATACTTGCAGACCTGCTTAAATTGTTCGGCGAAAAATCGCTCCTCTATCCTCCCGATCCCACCGAAAAAAATTGTTTTATCGGCGGNNCGGCGGTACTGTGGCCACCAATGCATCCGGCGATAAGACTTTTAAATATGGCCCTACCAGAAATTATGTTCTGGCACTTAATGTTGTTCTTTCAAACGGTGAATCGATCGAAATAACCAGGAATGACTTGAAGGCTGAAGGATACAACCTGAGACTCAATACCCTTGAAGGAACTGAATTTAATCTTAAAGTGCCCGACTATGAAATGCCGGCTGTCAAAAATGCTTCCGGTTATTATTCAGATAAGAATGTGGATCCAATCGATCTGTTCATTGGCTCTGAAGGAACTCTCGGAGTTATCACAAAAATTAAATTAAAACTTCTCCCCTATCCGGAAAATATACTCTCTGCCGTAATATTCTTTGCAGCAGAGCAGGATGCCCTGAATTTTATTTCTTCAGCCAGGGAGAAAAGCAGAAGAACAAGAGTATCCGCAGACGATAATATTGATGCACTGGCCCTCGAATATTTTGATGCAGGTTCACTCCGGTTCCTTACACCTGATTATCCTAATATTCCGGCTGAAGCTGAGGCTGCAGTATGGTTTGAGCAGGAAACTTCGCCCGAGAATGAAGATAAAATGACAGATAAATGGTCCGAGCTTGTCATTGAAAATAATGGGGATATTGATAACTCCTGGTTTGCATTCAGCGGTGTCGACAAGGAGAAGATAAAACAGTTCAGACATTCCATCTCTGCAAAAATATATGAATATATATCCTCCAAAGGATTTAAGAAACTTGGTACGGATGTGGCTGTGCCCGATAATTACTTCAACGATTTTTATTACTTCTGTAAACAGGAAGCAGAAAGAGCCGCCCTTCACTATGTTGTCTACGGACATTTCGGCAACTCCCATATACATCTTAATATGCTTCCCAGAAATGAAAGTGAGGTAAACCGTGGTAAAGCTGCCTATTTTAATATTTGCAGAAAGGCTGCAGAACTCGGAGGAACAGTTTCAGCAGAACATGGTATAGGCAAACTTAAGCCTGAATACCTGCTGATGATGTACGGAGAAGAGAATATTAAAAAAATGGCTGACCTGAAAAAATCACTCGATCCCCACCTGATCCTGGGCCTCGGCAACATTTTCGATAAAAGATTTCTTGCCGCTAAATAGAAAAGCGGAGTTTTTAACTCCGCTTTCAGATGAAACTATTTTTCTTATTTTATTCTTCTTCAGGCTTTCCTTTAAGCGAATCCCATATCATATAAGTACAAAGAATAAGGAACATAACCAGTCCCAGGAGTTCAGCCGAGTGGGATTCAAACCATTCTGTGTTCACCCAGTTAAACCCTGCATATCTCAGAATAGCACTTACAACACCCATTAAAGCACCGCCTGCAATAAATCCCGACGCAATCAAAGTTCCTCTTTCGCGTCTTGCATTATTTACCGCAGCATCCTTGCTTCTGGTGGAAACAAAATGCGCAATTAAACCGCCAACAACAAGAGGAGTGTTAAGTTCCAGGGGAATATACATGCCAAGTGCAAACGCCAGTGCCGGCACTTTTAATATAGTCAGAATCAGTGCCATAAATGCTCCGGCCAGGTAAAGCATCCAAGGAGCCGGCTGCTGTGCCATCAGCGGCTGAATTACTGCCGCCATCGCATTTGCCTGGGGAGCAACAAGAGCACCCTCACCGGTAAAACCATAGGTTTCATTAAGCAGCAATATAACCCAGCTTACTGTTGCTGCTGAAAAAAGTGTTCCAAGGAATTTCCACCTTTCCTGTTTGTGGGGAGAAGAACCAAGCCAGTAACCGACTTTAAGATCTGTAATAAATGCCCCGGATTGTGAAAGTGCGGTACAAACAACACCGCCGATTATCAAAGCAGCGATCATGCCTGCTTCACCGCTTAAGCCTGCCGATACCAGAACTATAGATGAGAGAATAAGAGTCATAAGAGTCATTCCCGAAACCGGATTCGTCCCTACGATCGCAATCGCCGTTGCAGCAACCGTCGTAAACAGGAAGGCAATTATCAGAACGATAAGCAGACCGATAACAGCATGCAGCACATTATTCACAACAAAGAAATTGAAGAACACAAAAATTAAAATAGCTGTTATAAGGATTCCCATTACAATTATGCTCATGGGAAGATCGCGCTGCGTTCTTTCACCTTTTTCATTGCTTGTCTTACCGCCGAATATTTCCTTTACGGCCAGGGAGAAAGCCTGTTTAATTATACCTGATGAACGTATAATGCCTATTACACCGGCCATTGCAATTCCGCCGATACCGATGTGTCGTACATAATTGCTGAAAAGCTGTTCGGCTGTCATATCACCAACAAGAAGAGTGGCAGTTGATCCCAGCGGTGCTGTAAGACCGGATCCTACATAAGAAACAACGGGAATAAGAACATACCAGGAGACAAAAGATCCTGCTGCAATAATCAAAGAATATTTGAGGCCGATTATATAGCCGAGACCGGTAACGGCAGCCCCCAGATTAATGCGGAAAACAATTTTTGTCTGCTCTGCCAATGCTTCACCGAATGCGAAAACCCTGGTAGTAAAAACTTCACTCCACCATCCGAAAGCAGCAATTATAAAATCATAAACACCGCCGATCAGTCCGCTGACCACCAGAACGCCTGCCTGCGAACCTCCTTTTTCGCCTGCTATCAGAACTTCGGTGGTTGCCGTTGCCTCAGGAAAAGGAAATTTACCATGCATATCCTTAACAAAATACTTTCTGAAGGGAATAAGAAAAAGTATTCCCAGGATACCGCCGAACAAGGAGGCAAGAAATATTTTATAAAACTCCGCTTCAAGATTAAGAATGTACAATGCGGGGATTGTAAATATTGCACCTGCTACAACCACTCCGGATGTAGCACCTATCGACTGGATTATAATATTCTCCCCCAGTGCGCTTTTTCTTTTTGTTACTGCTGAAAGACCTACTGCAATAATGGCAATGGGAATGGCAGCTTCAAAAACCTGTCCTATTTTCAGTCCCAGGTAAGCAGCAGCCATGGAGAAAAGGACAGCCATTACAAGTCCTGTGGTAACAGAATAAACGCTTACTTCGGGGAACTCCCTGTCAGGCGGCATTATAGGCTTATATTCTTCACCTGGCTTTAATTCTGTATATGCATTTATGGGCAGACCTTTAGATGCTGTTTCGGGTGTTTGCATAAATTATACCTTTTCTTTATTGTAAGGAACTTTAAGTAGCAATGCCGGCAGTTTAGAATATCCGGCTAAAATGATTTAAATTAAACCTGATCAAAATAAAAATAAATTAACGCAGAACATAAGAATTTTAATAAGATTGTCAAAAAAATGAAAGGTAAACTATACCTGGTATCCACGCCGATCGGCAATCCTGATGATATTACCCTCAGGGGATTATCCGTCCTTAAGACTGCAGATTTTATTATCTGTGAAGAATTCAGGGAAGCAAAAAGGCTTCTTTCACATTATGATATCCAGAAAGAACTTATATCCCTGAATGAGCATAATGAAAGCGAAGCTGCTGGAGATATCCTGCTTAAGCTTATTGCAGGAAAAAATGCAGCGCTAATCTCAGATGCCGGAACACCCCTGTTCTCCGATCCGGGTCATATACTTGCCGGTTTATGCATACAGAACGAAATTCAGATCGTCCCCGTGCCCGGTGCTAATTCACTTCTGCCTGCATTGACCGGTTCAGGATTCCGCTTTGAGAAATTTTATTACTACGGATGGCTCTCACCAAAAAAGGAAATACGCCGCCAGCAGCTGAATAAACTTAAAAATGTCAGGGAAGTTATAATATTTATGGATACTCCATACAGACTCAAATCGCTGATGGAGGATATAATTAAAGTGATGGGAAGTAATTTACCGGCTGTACTTGCTTTTGAGCTTACCATGCCCGATGAAAAATTTTACCGCGGCACAACCGGTAAAATATATAATACCGCAGTTAAGGAAAATCTTAAAGGGGAGTATGTACTGGTTATAAATAATACCTGATACCAGTTCAAAGTCTTCCGTATCCCACCGTTATACGCATATTTTTTATAAATTTGTTTTTAAAAATATGGAGGTCCAATGGAGAAGATAAAACTTGCTGTGCTGGGTGCGGGTCCGGGCGGATATGCAGCAGCATTTCTTGCTGCCGATCTTGGCATGGATGTTACGCTTATTGACAGAGAAAAAAATCCCGGCGGTGTTTGCCTTTACCGCGGATGCATCCCCTCCAAAGCACTTCTGCATATAGCTAAAGTTATTTCGGAATCCAAGGAGGCAAAAGAATTCGGTGTTGAATTCGGCGAACCCAGGCTTGATCTTGACCGGATGAGAGCGTGGAAAAATGAAGTTGTTGAAAAGCTGACCGGCGGCGTAGGTTCAGTTTCAAGAATGCGAAAAATAAATTATGTACAGGGTGCCGGAACATTTAAGAATTCAAATACCCTCACGGTTGAAAAGGTCGACGGAGGTACAGAAGATTTTTCGTTTGATAAAATAATAATCGCTACCGGTTCAAGGATAACTACTATTCCCTCCCTGAATATAAACAGCAGCAGGCTGTTAAATTCTTCCAGTGCACTTGATCTTCCGGCAATTCCCAAATCCCTTCTTGTAATTGGGGGAGGCTATATCGGTCTTGAACTCGGTTCAGTTTATCACGCACTGGGCACAAAAGTATCCGTAGTGGAGATGCTTTCAGGACTGCTGCCCGGAGCGGACCGCGATCTGGTTAGTCATCTTTCCAAAAGATTAAATTCACAGTTCCATAAAATAATGCTTGATTCTAAGGTTGTTGAAATGAAAGAAACTCCTGCCGGTATAAGTGTAAAAATTCAGGATAAAGAAGGTAAGGTTTCCGAACAGGAGTACGAATACGTTTTAATGTCCATCGGAAGACGACCGGAAACCAAAGGTCTGGGCCTGGAAAATACAAAGGTTCAGCTAACCGCAAAGGGTTGGATAAAAGTTAACCGCCAGATGCAGACCGATGATCCCATGATTTATGCTATAGGCGATATTGCCGGCGAACCGATGCTTGCTCATAAAGCCTCTCACGAAGGTCGTGTTGCAGTTGAAGTAATCGCAGGGCATAAAGCAGCATTTGAACCAAAGGCCATTCCTGCAGTTGTATTTACCGATCCCGAAATTGCCTGGGCAGGCCTGACTGAAACAGAGGCGAAAGAAAAAAACATTAAATATGAAGTTGCAAAATTCCCATGGGGCGCATCCGGAAGGGCTATTACCCTGGGCAGAACCGACGGAGTTACGAAGCTGCTGATTGATCCCGATACCGAAAGAATACTTGGTGTAGGTATATGCGGACCCGGTGCCGGCGAACTGATCTCTGAAGGTGTTCTGGCAATTGAAATGGCCGCAAATGTAACAGATGTTAAACTGAGCATTCATCCGCACCCTACTCTCTCTGAAACAATCATGGAATCGGCGGAAGCATTTTTTGGTCAGAGTACCCATATGTATAAACCAAAACGGCGGTAAAAAGTAAATCTGTTCTCTCTCTGAAACACGATTAGCATCCGTCAGCTGACGGATTTGCAGGATAATCGCATTATTATCTTGTTAGAAAGATTTTAATCCGGTGAATCCTGACTCAGCTAATTGCAGTCCCTGTTTTCGGTAGCCGCGTCTTATCAAAATTTTATAGTTATAATTGCATCCGTTTATTATATTAATAAGATATCAATTTAATCCTGCAGGAGCTTTAGAATGAAGAGAACTTTACTTTTAATATTATTATTATCCGCATCCCTTTTTGCGCAGACTATTGTGAACACTTATCCTTTCCCCAGGTATGTTTACTATGATTATTTCTGGGGTATAACCCAGAAAGCAGATACTTTCTGGATTGGAACAACTTATACCCCCACAACTGCCGCTTATGCAAAAATTTATAAAGTTACTAAATCGGGAAGCATAGTTGATAGTCTAACCGGTCCCCTGAAATCAAATCACGGCATTGAATGGGACGGCACCAATTTCTGGGTAGCCGATGAGTATCATGCACCAAACTCAAGAATTTATAAGATGACTACGGAAGGAACTGTTCTTGACAGTTTTGTGGTGCCGCTGGTGCAGGGACTGGCAACCCATGTCGGTGATATCGCTTTAGACGGGAATAATCTCTGGTATACAGTTTTTTCACCGGATTTTCCCACCTATCCCAACAGCTGGGCTTTTGCATTCGATACAAATACAAAACAGATAGTGGATTCGATCCCCCTGCATGGAAGACAGGTTCTCGGCATAGCAGTGAAAGGTGATACTATTTTTTATGTAAATGAAAATCAATATACAAGCGAGACAGAAAGAATATTTGCTTTCAGCAAAACCCTGAAAGATACAATTTTTTCATTCCCTGCACCTGATCCCGACGGCAATTGCAATCCCAAATCGCTGTACTGGGACGGGAATTTTCTGTATCTGATAGCGGAAAGGATAGGCGGTTCTGCCTGGGTATATAAAACACTCTACCAGTATGCAATAACCGGCGGAGGCAATCCGGTAATATCCGTTGAACCGGAAGTTATTGATTTCGGTAATGTTCCTATCGGGCAGTCACTCGGCCGGACCCTTTCGGTTTCAAATAACGGAAATGAAAATCTTATTATTACCCAATTGGAAATAAACAATACGGTATTTTCATTGCCTTCTCTTAATCTGCCAGATACAATTGCACCCGGACTGTTTAAAAATTACACCATAACATTTACACCTGCACAGTTCGATTCGGCTATCGGCATTCTTAATGTCTACAGCAATGACGGCACATCACCGGTTACACCGGTTAATCTTAAAGGCAAAGGTGTTTACAGCGGAAGCTATCTTTACATATCACCTGATAATTATAGTTTCGGTTTAAGAAGATTGAATTCTTTATGCGGATGGATATTCACGCTTAAGAATCTCGGCAACCAGGATCTTCATATCAGCTCGGCTTCGTTAAGCAGCAGTACTTTCATTTTTGATACTGTCGGTGTGAGCTTTCCATTTACTATAGTTCCGCAGGCAGAAAGAAACCTGAGGGTTTGGTTCAATCCGGAAAACAGCATATCATATTCAGATTCGCTTCTGATATCATCGGACGCTGCAAATATTCCGCAGCTTTATATTCATTTAACCGGAAGCGGTGAGGTGAGACAGTACACAATGGGTGAAATTCTGTGGGCGGATTATATTCCTTTTAACCCTACAGCCTACACAAATGATTATCAGCCCATGAGTGTGAAGCGTCTGCCTGATGTAAACGGGGACGGTGTGGATGAAATAATTGCTGCATCAAGAAATTACCTGGTTACCTGTTATAACGGCAATTCTTCCGGCACAGGCGATATACTCTGGTCATTCAATACAGGATACAATAATAACAATACCGGTGCGGTAATGTTTCAGGATGCCCTGCAGGTAAGGACTGACGTTGACGGCGACGGCATAAACGATATTGCTTTCGGGTGCGGCGGCGGAAATGAGTTCGTTTATACTATATCTGGAAGAACCGGAAAACTGATCTGGGCATACGGAGATTCTATTGATTACAGCCGCGGCGATATAAACGGATTAAGAGCCGACAAGGATTTCAACAATGACGGCGTGAATGATGTGCTTGTTTCCGCAAGCGGTTCTTCAACAGGCGGCAGACATGCTGCAATTTGTCTTAATGGAATTAATGGAAGCGAAATCTTCAATCTTGTTCAAAATGCAAGCTACACGTACGACATAACCTCCACCCAGGGCGGAGGGGTAATTGCTGTTGACATTAATAACGGCGGTCCATATTACCTTAACGGGTTTACAAATGCCGGCTTATTTACGTGGACTATCCAGGTGCCCGAGGTGGTGTGGAGCATGAGAGAAATAAAAGACCTTACCGGTGACGGGATAAAGGATTTTGTGGGTTACTGCGGCGGCTTGAATGTAAATGTTTTTGCCCGCAATGCAGCAACCGGTGCACTTATCTGGAATGTGCCCTATCCGAATTTTTCTACCTTTGCAAGCATAAAACTGATCTCGGATCTTAACCAGAACGGGTACGAGGACATGATATTCTCCGGCAAGGAAGGTGTGTTCCGTCTCGATACACAAAACGGCATTACAATATGGAGCAACACTCTTGACGGCAGCTATGTTTTCGGCATAGATGAAATGGGTGATCTTAACAGCGACGGAATAAATGAAATTACCGCAGGCACAAAGAATGCCAACGTTTATATACTTAACGGTCTTAACGGACAGATAATGAATCAGTACTCTTTCGGCACTCCAATCAACTCTGCGGCAGAAAGAGTGATAAATGCAGGTAATGTTGATGATAACTACTCTGATGATTTTACGGCGGCATGCAAGGACGGCAGAATAACATGCTTCAGCGGCGGACAGGCAGGTCCGGTACCGGTTGAACTTGCATCATTCAATGCGGAGGTAAGGAAGAAAGATGTTTACCTTAGCTGGAGCACTGCATCGGAGAAGAACAACAGCGGGTTCAAAATTATGCTTAACGGCCGTGAGCTGCTTTTTGTTAAAGGAAACGGAACGGTAAACAGGACAACAAATTATTCCGCTGTAATACGCGATCTTGAAAACGGAATTTACATGATTAAACTTGTCCAGGTTGACCTTGACGGATCTTCAAAGGTATTTGCAGAGAAGGAAATTGAAATAAACTCCCTCCCTGTGGAATTTTCACTTCAGCAGAACTACCCCAATCCTTTTAATCCGGTAACTACTATTTCGTATGATGTTAAATACGAAAGTCTTGTTGAAATAAAAATATATAATATCCTGGGCAACGAGGCTGCCACAGTTATAAATAAAATTCACATGCCCGGCAGTTATTCGTTTAATTTTGATGCCTCTGCACTTTCCAGCGGAGTATACATCTACAGGATCCGGGCGGGAGAATATACGGCAAGCAGGAAGATGATACTGTTAAAATAGTTTGAACCAGGATTAGCAGGATTGGCAGGATTTCCAGGATTATTATTTAACATATTTTTGTAACACTTCAAATGGAAATGGAAATCNNGGTGGCTGAGTGATCCGGCAGCTGACCTACCCACCTCTGGCGTGGCCGGATTAGCAGGAGTAACAGGATTATTATTTTATTATTTCTTTAGAAATATTGATTATAAAACAAATTCACCTCCTTGCCCCCCTGCCTGCCGGTAGGCAGGCTCTCCTGGCAAGAGAGGGGCGATGAGGTGAGTTAAAAATTGCAATTGGAGATGAAATAGAATAAACTTTGGAACATCCCGAGTATGACCCCCATGGTTCGCCGATTCCCAAAAAACACATGGAAGGATAGATTCTAAATCAGGAGCTAATACTTATTTCTTTTGATGATACTCTTTCTTATTTTATAAGGGTAATAATGAAGTAATTTAAGTAGAGTGAGTATTATGCAAGGCGCAGGTGTTACGGCTATCTCTATCTTCGAAGAATCCAGAAAATGGATCGTTTCAGCGCTTATACTGCTGATCTCAGCATATATTGTATATAACAGGGGAACCTTTACCTGGATTGATAATGTAGACCTTTTACTTCACGAAGCAGGGCACCTCATATTTTTCTTCTTTGGAAAATTTATCTATACCCTCGGCGGAACTTTAATGCAATTAATTATTCCAGGTATTATTGTACATTATTTCCACTGGAATCAATACAGAACAGGAACACAGGTCGGGTTACTGTGGGTAGGGCAGAATCTTATAAATATTTCGGTATATGCTGCCGACGCCCGGGCAAAACAGCTTCCCCTGCTGGGGGGAAAATCCGTTTACCACGATTGGAATTATATGCTAAGCGAGCTTGGACTTCTCCGGTATGACTCTGAAGTGGGGTATGTTTTTGTCGCACTCGCTGTGATAACTTTCCTGATAGCCGTTTTTATGCCTCTTATTATTCGTGATTAAATATTAACTTCACATCCAAAAATAAATCATATACCAGATGTTAAAGAAACTTGTACTAATTATTGTCCCCTTTGTTATTCACGCACAGAGCGGAGTTGTTGCCAGCTACTATGACAACGGCAAGGCTGAATCAGAGATTACCTATAATGAAGGAGTGCGCGAAGGTGAAGCAAAATTTTATTACCCGAACGGAAATCTTAAAGAAGAAAGATTCTATGTTAACGGCAGGGTTGACGGACTTGTAAAAGTTTACAGCGACTCCGGGAAAATTCTGGAGCTCGTTAATCTTGAATATGGAAAAAGAAACGGCCCGGTCTCCCTGTTCAACAGCCAGGGCGAATATTTAACCGATGTATATTATGAAGACGGAATGAAACTGGTTATTCCGGAACCTTCACCGGAACCGGTAAAAGAAACTGTGCAAAAGGATGTTGTTCCTGAACAAAAGAAAGAACCGGTAATACAGGTTAAGAAAAAAAGCAAGAGTGAATCTGAAATGCCCCTTCCCCCGGTGCAGGAGGAAGCAATATTCGATGACGATCCCGCATATTATCTATCGGTGGAAGTTATGCCGGAACCGGTAGGCGGAATGGAAAATATAAACCGCCGGCTGCATTATCCTGGTGCTGCCGCAAAAAGAAAACTGGAGGGAACAGTTAAGGTCCTTGCCTTTATTGATGAATACGGGGTGGTGGAAAAAGCGGAGGTGATTGAAAAATTAGGATTCGGCTGCGACGAAGCGGCACAGACCACTGTGTATTATACAAAATTCAAACCCGGACTGCTGAGAGGCAGACCGGTAAAAGTACAGATGGTTATCCCTATAGAATTTAAATTAAAAGAACCACAGACAGTTAAGGAGCAGTAACAAGTCTCTTCACCAGGTAGACAGCATCACCGGGACGTACAAGATCTTCACATGGGAAAGTTATCTTATCTCCTTTTGCTGCTTCAGTTACATCCCTCTCCTCCATCATTATATTTTCTAATTTAAGCTCTATTACCCCGGTTGTGGGACCCGTTATCAATAGTTCATCACCGGTCTTTAACATTCCTGATTCAACCAGAATATACGCAGCCTGGGGAATCTTGTAATAATTAAGGACTTTTCCGGTATACTCTTTTCTTGTTGATGCTTTGCTGCCGTATATATCTGCATATTCTTCAGATGACGGAATATTAAAATAAAACCCGGAAGAGAAGCCGCGGTTATATACCTCCCTCAGCTCTTCAAGAAAGGACTTCTTAATCTCATCCGTCAGTTTTCCTGCAAAATAAAGATCAATGGCTTTTCTGTATACTGAGACAGTCCTGGCAACATACTCAGGACTCCTTTTCCGCCCTTCGATTTTAAAAGAATCTATACCTGCTTCAATAAGCTTATCTATAAATTCAACCGAACACAGATCCTGGGGTGAAAGCACATAATCTTCTCCAAGAATAAGTGACTTGTCAATAACCTCATCATATACTGCATATTCCCTTCTGCAGGGCTGAACACATTCCCCCCTGTTTGCACTCTTCCCGAAAAGATGATGGCTCATAAAACATCTTCCGCTTACAGCTATGCACATTGCTCCATGTATAAAAGCTTCTATCTGTATTCCGGATTTCAATTTTATATCTTTTATCATCTCCAGTGAACATTCCCGGGCAAGCACCACGCGCGAAGCTCCAAGCTTCTTGTAAAAATTTGCCGAGGCAGCATTCGATATGGACGCCTGTGTGGAAATGCAGAACGGCATTCCCTGAGTTCTGCATTCTTCAATAACCGAAGGATCCCAGCATATTATATAATCGATGCCGCTTTTCTTTGCGGCAGCTACACATTCCGCTACTTCCTCCAGCTCTTCGTTGAATACGATTGAATTCAGGGTAAGATAGGATTTTACCCCTTTTTCCCTGCATAAGGATGCAATCCCGGGAAGTTCATCAAGTGAAAAGTTTTCTGCCTTTGCCCTCATATTAAGTTTATCCACACCGAAATAAACTGCATCAGCACCATTTCCGATGGCCGCGGAAAGCATTGTTCTGTTTCCCGCGGGAGCCATTAGTTCAGGTTTCTTAATCATTAAGCACCATTCTTCGTTACAAACATTTTTACAACATTCGCAGAAACTTTGATCAGGCTTTTTCCTCCCAGATCTTTGATATTTCAACTATCGTTTTAACGGACATTTCCATATCCTGTATAGCAATCCATTCAAGCTTTGAATGAAAACTATGCTCGCCCGCAAAAATATTTGGCGTGGGCAGTCCCATAAAAGAAAGTCTCGCTCCATCAGTACCGCCCCGGATAGGACGCATAATCGGCTTGATNNAGCACTTCTTTCATATTCCGGTATTGTTCAACCACTTCAAATTCAAGCCGCGCGCCGGGATATTTTTTTACCGCATCTTCAGCCAGCTTCTTTAACAGGTCTTCATATTCTTTAAGCCTGGGAGTTTCAAAATCCCTGATAATAAACTTCAGGGCGGTCATTTCTTCGTTCCCGTTAAATGCAACGCAATGAACATAGCCTTCCCTGCCTTCCGTAGTTTCCGGAGAGAGTTTATCCTTAGGCAGACTATTTATGAATTCAGATGCCACTTTAACAGAATTTACCATTTTCCCTTTCGCATAACCGGGATGAATATTTTTTCCGTGTATTTTAATATTTACGCCATCCGCACTGAAGGTCTCGGATTCAACTTCGCCGCGTGCCGAGCCGTCAACCGTATAAGCATATTCAGCTCCGAATTTTTTAACATCAAATTTTTCGGTTCCCCGTCCGACTTCCTCATCGGGAGTAAAGCACACTTTAATAACGCCATGTTTTACTTCGGGATGTTTTATAAGATAGTTTACCGCATCCATTATTTCAGATACACCGGCTTTGTTGTCCGCACCGAGCAGTGTGGTGCCGTCGGTAGTAATAATATCAAACCCTTTCATTTCCAGAAGCTCGGGATTGTTTTTGACCTCAATTACCTGGTTTTTATCATTCGGCAGCACAATATCGCCTCCCTGGTAATTGCGGTGAATAACCGGATTTACATTTTCTCCGGATACGGCAGGTGAGGTATCAACATGTGCAATAAATCCGATTACGGGAACCTTTTTGTTTGTTGTTGCTTCCAGTGTGGCAATTACATAACCGTGCTCATCCATATGCGCATCTTTCAAACCGATCTCCTTCAGCTCTTTGACAAGCTCCGCAGAAAGCACTTTTTGTTTTTCAGTACTCGGAAAACTGGTGGATTCCTCGGAAGACTGTGTATCATACTTTACATATTTCAGAAAACGGTCTACACAGGTAAATTTATAATTAGCATCAAACATCTCAAGCCTCTTTTGTTTTTAAAAAGATATTGTAATAAAAAAGTAAAATTAGGCATTATTACCGGAAGGTTCAATAAGATGGGATGGTGCCTTTATTCAAAAAACGAATACCAGAATCCAGATCACTATTCAACCAGTTTTAGTACCTCCTCCACTGTATAAACCGGACGGCTGCACGTAAAATCCGAACAGACATACACCGTTGTTTTATTTTCCACAGGTTTCTGATCATTAATAAAAGGCGCTGCTTTTACAAGCTTTTCATTACCGGTGGCGGTCCTTAAAAGGATGACTTTTCCGGGGATGAATTTATTGTTTATTTCCCTGATAATTGCATCTGCGGAAGATC
The DNA here is from genome assembly GCA_002435365.1 of Ignavibacteriales bacterium UBA6490. Taxonomy (GTDB): domain Bacteria; phylum Bacteroidota; class Ignavibacteria; order Ignavibacteriales; family Ignavibacteriaceae; genus UBA6490. Next base: position 26,512 of record DJMM01000044.1, on the reverse strand, counting down.
TGTCCTTCCCGGCAGCAACAACAATTTCATAAGATTTATTAATAGCAAAATCCAGTGCTGCAAGAGCATAGCTGAACGAAATGGGAGACTTTTTAATTACGTGCGCAAATGCTCTTATTGTTTCCCATGCCTTCTCATCATAAGCAGAATTACCGGTAAACCTTCCCAATCTTAAAAGATTCAGCATCATTACTGAATTTCCGGAAGGAATTGCCCCGTCATAAATTTCCTTCCGCCTTGCTATAAGTTCCTCGCCGCCGGAGGGGGTAAAGAAGAAACCCCCGCTGCCGCTGTCGTAAAAAAGCTCAATTGTTTTAGCTGTAAAACTTATAGCATATAACAGATAATCTGGATTGAATGCGGCCTCATAAAGATCGAGCAGGGCTTGAATCAAAAAAGCATAATCATCCAGGCTGCCGTGGATTGATGCTTCTCCGCAGCGGTACCTGTGCAGGAGTGTGCCTTCACCGGTAACCATTTTATCCAGCAGGAACCGCATTGAGGCTTCCGCTGCATTTAAATATTCAGAATTATTGAAAACAGCCCCGCCTTTTGCAAACGATGAAATCATAAATGCATTCCAGTCAGTAAGAATTTTATCATCCTTGAACGGGTGAACTCTCTTTTCCCTTATCCTGAAAAGTTTTTTTCTCAGTTCTTCAAATCCGGGCGTGAAATATTCATGGTAATTCCTGCTCAGCATTATGCCTGCTTCTGAATCATGGGTTATATGCAGAATATTGGTGCCGTTTTCTTCCCGGGATACCGGATCAGTCCAGTTACCTGCATCTTCAATGCTGAATACCGACGATACAAAACTGTACCCGTTTTCATCAAGCAGAGAATAAAGCTCCTCTTTTGTCCATAAATAGAATCTTCCCTCATCCCCTTCGCTGTCAGCATCTTCAGCGGAATAAAATACCCCCTCCGGGGAGGTCATGTCCCTTAAAACATATTCAAAGATCTCTTCCGCAGTTTTTTTAAAGATCCCTCTGCCAGATGCCTGAAATGTTTCAATCAGTGCTGAACTTATTGAGGCCTGGTCATAAAGCATTTTTTCAAAATGCGGTACTTTCCATCTCCGGTCTGTGGAATAGCGGTGAAAACCGAATCCAAGGTGATCATAAATTCCGCCCATTCTCATTTTAAGCAGTGTGTTTTCTACCATGCCCAGCGCAAAATTATCTTTATTCCTGGAATAGTATCTTAATAGGTACTGAAGATTATGGGGCGAGGGAAATTTTGGCGATCTACCGAAACCTCCGAAGGACTGATCGTAATTTTTCAGAAAATCATCATAACTCTTTTCAAATATTATTTTATCAATTTCTTCAAAAGGGGCAGTACTTTCAACTTTAAGTGCTGATGTAATTTCATCAGATGATTTTATTATTTCATCATGCTGATTGATCCATGCCTCTTTTAACTTCGGCACCAATTCCTTCATGCCTATCCTTCCGAACCTGCCGGTTTTGGGGAAATATGTTCCTGCAAAGAAGGGTTTTTTATCCGGTGTGAGAATTATGGTCAGGGGCCACCCCCCGCTGCCTGTAAGAATGTTGCAGACTGTCATATAGATGCCGTCAATATCGGGTCTTTCCTCACGATCAACTTTTATGTTGATAAAAGTCTCATTCATCAGCTCAGCAATCACATCATCTTCAAAGGATTCCTTTTCCATCACATGGCACCAGTGACAGGTTGAATATCCGATCGACAGGAAAACAGGTTTGTTGTTTTCCACGGCAGCATCAAAAGCCTCTTTTCCCCAGGGATACCAATTGACCGGATTATATGCATGCTGCAGCAGATACGGACTTTTTTCCTTAGAAAGCCGGTTGGGCTTTTTGTTCATAACACCTTTTCTATCTGAATTGTTAATGAGTCACGATTTTAATAATTTCGCACTATCAAAATCATAATAACATAATGGAAACCAAAAATACTTTCATAATACCGGCATCAATTATATCAATATCTTTACTGATTGCTGTGATAATTTTCGTATCGGTCTGGAAATCCAACCAGAGTGCAAATCAGACTATCACTGTAACCGGATCGGCAAAGCAGGAGATAATCTCCGACCTTGGAATTCTCCGCGGGTCCATTTCGGTTCAGCAGGTTTCCGCTGAAGCTGCATACAGGGAATTACAGAGACAAAAACCGGCACTCCTGTCGTACCTTGCCTCCAAAGGATTTTCCGGGGATAAAATAGAGTTTTTTACAATAAACAGCTACCCTGTTTTTGAGCTTAATGCGAACGGATACCAGACCAACATTGTAAGAGGTTATGTTTATAACCAGAGAATGGAGATCCGGTCGACGGACGTAAATAAGATAAAGGAGGTTTCGCTCGACATCCCTTCACTTATCGAAAAGGGAGTAAGCTTTGCAGTGGAGCTGCCGGAATATCATTATACTAAAATGGCCGACCTTAAAGTAGAAGTGCAGGCTGCTGCAGCAAAAGATGCCATGATAAGAGCTCAAAAAATTGCGGAAGCTACAGGCAGGGACCTTGGACCGGTTCGCAGCGCGAGGATGGGTGTCCTGCAGATAACACCAAAATTTTCAAACCAGATTTCCGATTACGGAATCAATGACCTCAGCTCCATTGAAAAGGAAATAACTGCTGTGGTTAATGCATCATTCGAAATTGAGTAACTAAAAAAAGAGTAATATGACTAAATCTCAGATATGGGTATCAGCTTTCCTGGTACTGTTTTTGGCACTGTTCCTTCTTTCACGATTAACAAAAGAAGAGGAAGTGAAAGAAAATACACTGCCCGTGAACCCCATGCCGCAGACAAATATTTCATCTGAAAATATAAGTGTACCGGATATGATTGGACGGCTCGGCTGTAAAGGATGCCACGGTGCCGAACTTGAGGGTACAAGAATGGGTCCTCAGTTAACCGGACTGCAGCAGTACTGGTCGCGCGATGAACTGATAAACTACCTGAGAAATCCGAACTCCTATATGGATAAGGAAAGATTCGCAAAGTTCAAGGAACAATTTCCGGGCGTAATGATGCCCTCTTTCAACAATGTTGATGTAAAAGACCTGGGTAAAATTGCAGATTACCTGCTTTCGCTGAAATAGACCAGGATCATTGATTTTATTCAGACAACTATTTTCCGGGAAATTATAATGTTTAAAAAGTTTTCACCGATTTTAATTTCATTTATTCTTACTCTTCTTTTATACGGGCAGGATGGAAATCATACTCCGCCAAAATTTGACCCTTTGCGGGATCCGTTTAACGATCTTAAGGAAACGGTTTCGCTGGCTCAGAAAAGCGACAAGAGAATAATTCTTGATGTAGGCGGAGAATGGTGCATCTGGTGCAAACGAATTGACAAGTTCATGCAGGAAGAGAAGGAAATCTCGCAACTGCTGGATAAGCATTTTATTATGCTTAAGGTGAATTACAGCAAGGAAAATAAAAACGAGAAATTCCTGTCCGCCTATCCCGAAATAGAAGGTTACCCTCACTTCTTTGTGCTCGATAAGAACGGAAAGCTGCTGCACTCCCAGAATACCGGCGAACTTGAAAAGGACAAATACTATGATAAAGATAAGTTCGTTGAATTTCTGAAGAAGTGGAAGTAATTAAATATTACTGGTCCAGGACCTGCGGGCTGAAAGTTACTTGTTCAATAGTTAATGCCTGCTAATCTCTCCACTGGCTGATGGGAATCCTTCTTCAGATTTATTTAACTCACCCCTTCCGGTTCATTGTTAATTGTGGATTTTCTTCGCCTCTCTCTTCATAAGAGAGCCGGCCTGCCGGCAGGCGGGGGTAAGTGGGATGAATTTGTTTTAATTTCAATCATCCAACCATTCAATCAATCTTTCTGACGCAACAATCATCCTGAGATCCTGCAAATTCAATTTTGAGCGATGAATATAAAATTTACTAAGTTTGAGTATACACTTTTTTTGAATTTTGGAGAATCCAGATGGAACTTACCTTACTTAAACAGATAAAAGAAAAAGCTGCAAAGCTGAACAGAACTTTAATCCTTCCCGAAAGTCATGATGAGCGGGTGCTTAAAGCCGCATCGATCATTTTAAAAGATGGTTTTGCAAAAGTATCAACCATCGGCAATGAGGATAAAGTGCGCAAAGACGCGGAAAAGCTTTCTCTAAATATTAACGGTCTTGAAATAATCGATCCCCTTAAATCCGTCAGGTACGGGGAATTTTCACAAACTTATTATGAACTCCGCAAAAAAAAGGGAATGACACCGGAACAGGCAAAGGAAATTCTGAAGCGTGATCTCTTTTTTGCAGCGATGATGATAAGAGAGGGACTGGTAAATGCCAGTGTTGCCGGTTCGACTGCTTCAACTGCAGATGTGCTTAAAGCGGGAATTCAATGCGTCGGAATGGCGGAAGGAATTTCAATTGTGTCAAGCTTTTTCCTGATGGTCTTCCCGGATAAGAATTACAGCTTTGCAGATTGTGCGGTGGTGCCGAATCCCGATGTACCCCAGCTTGCAGATATCGCAGTTTCCACAGCAGATAATCACAAAAAACTTACCGGCGAGGAACCCTGCATTGCGATGCTGTCGTTTTCCACAAAAGGCAGTGCCGAGCATGAACTGATCGATAAAGTAAGAAGCGCCACAGAGCTTGTTAAGCAGAAACGTCCGGATCTGAAAATCGACGGAGAGCTTCAGTTCGATGCGGCAGTAATCGAATCGATAGGAAAAAAGAAAGCACCGGGAAGCGATGTGGCCGGAAAGGCAAATGTGCTCATTTTCCCTGACCTGCAGGCAGGAAATATTGCCTATAAAATTGCACAGCGGTGGGGTAAAGCGGAAGCAGTGGGACCAATGGTGCAGGGTTTGCGGAAACCATATTTCGATCTGAGCCGCGGTGCCAGCGTTGATGATATCGTAAATACATCGGCGATTGCAGTGCTGATGAGCTGATACGGAAGCTTTACAGAATTATCCGTTTCCAATTAACGAATTAAGGCATGCGATGGCGGGAAATTAATTGTTAAACTTTTAATTATTCCGCCGTTCTTTTTTTTAAAACTATATTAAGATATTCCACTTTTTCAATTTTTTGCCGTGCAATTCCGCACTCCGGGTAATTTTAAATTGCTTTTAACCCTGACCTGAGTTCATTCTGATCTCAGAAAAATGGGGTTTGAATCAGGTTAGAATGGGGTTAGGTCGGGATCAAAACCAGGTCAGGTACCAGATACCATACATTTGCGAAGTGTTTAATTTTGCCATTCAGGACAGGTAAATTCTACCGCGGTATCTGTCCACGCTGTAGTCTTTTATGGCAAGTATCAGCATCGGCATACAGAAAATGAAGTAGGAGATATCATAGCCGTCATTGAACAGCGCAAAAGAAAATCCGGTTTCAACTGCTCTCAGCAGAAATGATACTGCCGCGGCCGAAAATAAAATGACGCCGCCGGAGAAAAAGAATTCCTGCAGATTAGAGATTGCCCATCCGCTGTAGACTGCGGAGACAAAGAAAAGAAATATTATTATAAACGGAAGGTTGGACAGGTATGACTGCACCGCAAACGGTCCGTTTTTGCTGAACGATACAGGATCCCACATATAAAACGGAACCAGGAAAAGAATAAAAACCGTAAGTGATATTATTCCGAATAAAACAAGGTTGCGGAGCTGCATTCTGAACCTGTAAATAAAATAAATTAAAAACAGAAGGGCTGCCACTGATCTGGTAGACATTATAAATCCGGTAAGCAAGGCGGTAAGAGCAAAATTCAGGTTTATGCGGTCCGGCTTTAGATATTTTTCGCACACCAGAACAACTCCGGCTGCAAGCATCATATTTAACAGAAGCTCACTCCTGGTTACAATTTCAAAATAGGTAACCAGTCCGGATACCAGAAGCAGTATTTTCACAGCAGTTCCCTGTGCACTATCCTTCAGTTTAAAAACTATTATAAAAAACAGCGCAATGCCGGCAAACTCCATCAGTCCTGTATTGCCTATAAGATAAAAAGGATATGCCAGCAGAAACATTGCAGGGAACGAAGATGGGGTATGAGGAGAATTATAAGGAAAATCACCATTTAAGAAGCGCCGGATCCAGTCCTCCACAGCAGGAAGCCTGCCTATCTCTCCCGCTCTCGGAACCGCAAGAATAAAAATTAAAACCATTGCGGAGAACATGATAGAAGCGGGAATAATAACCTTCTTTTTATAATCCTTTCCGGCAAATTTTCCGGCGGGTATAAAAATACTTCTCCTGCTTGAGGCGATACTGATTATTCCCGATACCAGAAAAATGTAAGCCGGCACCAGGATAAACGGCACCGCATCATAAATAACTGAATACTTGACAAGGTAAAGAACATTTACGGTAATTACAAGAATCAGCGATATTGCATTGATTAACTTCTTTCCAGTGAACATATTTGTATTGTTAAAAGTTAAATTCTTATTGAGGAGAATAATGCGTTTATTATCAGTTATAATTGCTGCTGTTATTTTGTTTTGTTCATTCGAAATATATGCTCAAAACAAATCAGGAGCAAAATTAAAGAACAACATAAACGATATAGTTGTAAAAGATGCAGACGGTAAAAAAGTAAAACTGTCCGATTACAGCGGGAAAGTTCTTTTGATTGTAAACACTGCAAGCGAGTGCGGTTTTACTCCGCAGCTGAAAGACCTGCAGGCCCTGTATGAGATGTTCAGGGACCGCGGGTTCGAGATACTTGCATTTCCCTGTAATGATTTCGGCGGTCAGGAACCACTGAATAACAAAGAGATAAAGGAGTTCTGTACTGAAAATTACGGAGTGACATTTAAAATCTTCGATAAGGTTAAAATCCTTGGAAAAGACAAGTCTCCCCTGTACCAGCGGCTGACAAACAACAGCGTTACCGAAAAATCGGACATCAAATGGAACTTTGAAAAATTCCTGATTGCAAAGGACGGCAGAATTGTGGCCAGGATGCCTTCAAACCTCAACCCGATGAACGATATTTTCTGGGTACTTATTGACGAAGAGATTATAAGGTAGGTTTAAGTATTAAAAGGCCCTCCGGCCGCAGGATTTATAATTCAATTTCAGATAAATATTAAGATTTTTTAACACCGATCAGCGATGAAAACAAGCTTGCTTCCAGTCGGTTTATTCTTATTATTTATAATACCATATATGTCACCGGGATATAGCCGGCCGATTACGGAATGCGCCGATGATCAAGCAATATTAAACAGCCCGGTCAATTTAAGTTGATTAAGCACATTCATTACGTTTTCATTAACACCCTGAAGCTTAAATCCGATTTTCCTGTTGCTGCAGGTAGTATATGCCTGTATCAGGATGCCGATTCCCCAGCTTGATATATAATGAACTTTGGTAAGATCAATTGAAATATTTTTGCAGCCATTTTCTATTGAGCTTTGAACAAGGTTCTGGAGAGTTTCATTCTCAACTCCGATTAGTCTATCTTTTTCAATGATGATCCTTGATTCATCCTGCTTATTTTCGGCACTAATTTCCATAAAATACTCCTGTTAGATAAGATTTCCTGTAAAATAACAGTTATTATATTTTTCAATGTGCGCAAACCAAACATTTCTGAAATTAAATTATCGGTCCGGCAAGTTAGTTTCCCGGGTATATTATTTCTTGCGGAATAAAATTATAAGTATTGATTGAAGAAACCGGTTCATCGGGAACCGGTTTCTTTTAAAAAAATCTCCTTGAATTTTTAATCACCCGAGCAGGGGGGATTGTGTAAATTTGAGATCCATTCATTCCATATAACAAGCTGGTCTTCGGTCAATATAGAAGCGATATTTTCAAATAATGCTGATTTGCAGTTGCATATATCTACCATTAGTTCCTGAACATCGGGATTATTTCTGATCTGCTCCCTGGCAGCCTGATTCAGTTCTCTGATTCGAAGCGCAGCCTGCTCCCTTGTAATCTGACCATTCTGCACCTGCTGGATTATCAGTCGTCTCTGTGCATTAAGCTCCTGGAGAATGGGATCAACAATCAGCTTAAATTGCGCGACAAACGGAGCCACACAGGTTTTATGACCGGCAAAAAAGTCTTTGACCTGTACAACCTGATCTTCTGAAAGAGATAATCTCCTCAGGATCATGTACAAGTGCCTGCCGCTTCTGCCCGGATCATTGTCGTGTCTGAAAAAATTCCCCCGGTCCAGAGGTGAAGTAAAAGATGCAGCATTATCAAAGGTTGCATCCTGTATTCCGGCTTCCAGGTCGGTTTTATCCAGAACAGCAAGATTACTGTTCATTAAATTATCATCCTCGGGAGAAACAGATTTTTGCTGGCAGCCTGAAGAAACCATCAGGAAGGTTAATATTAACAGATGAAGATACAGCCTTTTATTCATTTAAGTCTCCATACATTGTTTTGTTCTTCTTTGACAGAAAACATGTTATTACAGTTTAATTAAGATAATATATTATTTCCGGAGCATTTTATCCAGCTTTTATTCCACCCCTGAACTTGCTGTCGGAGGCCGGAATTTTCTGAACTTTCCTCACCCTGCCGATGGCTGACTCTCCTTATCAAAAATCTGCCTGATAATCTTCTCACGGTAGTTAAAGATTCTTCCAAGCTGCAGTGCGACAATCGGGCCTGCTAATTCTCCCAAAGGGTAAAAGGGAAGTTTATATCTGACCTCATCCTCTATTATGGTGCCTCCCTTTTCTTCTGTAAACCGGTGGGTATGATGCCAGTATTTATATGGACCCTTAAGCTGTTCATCGACAAAAGACCCGGGAGGATTCCATTCTGAAATTCTGGTCAGCCAGCCGAATTTTAATCCGAACAATCCCAGCTGATATTCAATAATTGCCCCTTTCTTCAACTCAATGGGACGTTTGGTGATTATATTGAAATTCAGCTCGGCGGGGGTAATCCTTTCAAGGTTCCAGGCGTCCGCAAAAAAGCTGAACACTTCTTCCCTGGGTGCAGGTACTTCTATTGTTTTCTTTAACACATGCATATACAAACCTTGCGTTTAAAGTTACTAACATAAAACATAAATTTAAGGTTTGCCGATGAATCGGACAATCTGCTGCTCACTTCAGCCGATAATTCCGTAAAATCTCCATAACACTCTGCAAATTTAAGTTAAGAAGGCATCAAGCCCTCGAAGGTGATAATTAAAATATTTCTGGCTGACCATTTCCCGATGGATGAACCGCTTATCCGCAAGCCTGAAGCTGAAAAGAATTGAGTGCGGATATATTAAGCAAAAATTTACAAAACCCTTTACAATAACCTTTTTTGCTGATTATCAATCATTCGTTGCTTCTATCAATTAATATTTATAGATTAATCATGATCTTAACTACTCCGGGAGAGATAAAGTTAGAGCCATTAACTTTTAAAGTCCGGAGAATGACATTCTGATTAACTCTCCCGTAGCAGAAGTTCTGAAATCAACCCCTTCAACTTCTAATAGGAGGCCCAGATGAAGTATTTACATCTTATTGCCTTTGTTTTTCTATCCTCACTAAATCTTCACCCGCAAAGCGGCTGGAACTGGCAGCACCCTTATCCGCAGGGAAATGAATTAAAAGCAATTCAAATGAACGGCACATTGGGCTGGGCTGTTGGTGCATTGGGAACAGTAATGAAAACAACAAATGAAGGTAACAATTGGGAAATTATTGATCTCGGTACCCGGGAAACACTGAATGGTATTACTATTAATATGTATGGTGAAATCTGGATAGTTGGCGATAATGGATTTATTATTTACAGTGATGATGACGGAGTTACATGGACCAGCCATTCCGGTGTTACTGCAAAAAATATAAACGGAGTTTCATTTGTCTACGGCGCCTGTGCCTGGATGTGCGGAGATGACGGTATTGTTCTCAGAACCACCAACGGAGGAACTGACTGGGATATTTTTCAGACAGCTTATGCGCTCAATCTTTATGCAATCGATCATTTTAACTGCAATGAGGCCTGGATCGTGGGTGAAGATGGGCTGCTTATTAATACTTCAAATGGAGGCAGCAGCTGGGTATCGCATTCATCTTCCACATCTTATGATTTGTATTCTATTGATCTGGTTGAATCCGGATATTTCCGGGCCTGCGGACAAGCAGGTACAATTATTAGTTCCACTGATCAGGGTACAACGTGGCAGATCGAGAACTCTAATCTGGGTTATAATTTATTCAGCGTAGACACCAAGGGTGTGGAAGCTTATGCTTATGCGGCTGGTGATGAGGGAACTATACTTGAAACTACAAACAATGGTGTTAGCTGGAGTGCAAGAAATGTGAACTTCGGTTATCACTTTAACGATGTGGTCTGGCAGGCCCTTTATCATAAAATCTATACAGTCGGTTATTACGGCGTTGTATATAGAAATTCAGGAACGGGGACTGAGTTTCAGCTTCAGAATGAGGGAACACGGGTATGGTTGTTTTCAGCTGATTTTGTGGATGAAAATAGAGGCTGGGTTGTCGGCGGAGATCCCGGATGGGGCGGAACATCTGACGGGGTCATTCTTCATACAACTGATGGAGGAGAGACCTGGGTTGAACAATTGAATTTAACAACTCAGATTGATGCAGTCGATTTTGTAAATGAAAACGAAGGCTGGGCTGTTGGTCACGACGGACTTATAAGGCACACTGTTAATGGCGGGCAAACCTGGAATTCCCAATCCAGTCCCGCATCTGCAGATTTGTATGCTGTGCATTTTATTAATGAAGATACCGGATGGGCGGTTGGGCGCTATAGTCAGATAATACATACCACAAACGGAGGAGGTACCTGGACTCAGCAATACAGTTCAACTCCCGGCTGGCTTTATAGTGTTCATTTCATCGATGCCGACAATGGATGGGCGGTTGGCATGGACTCAACTATAATTCACACTACAAATGGCGGGTCTAACTGGTCACGTGTAATCACTAACGCTTCTAATGGATTCAGGTTCACGGATGTTTATTTTACCGATGAAACGCACGGCTGGGTCACCGGAACCTCCGGAAGTATCTTTCTTACATCTGATGGCGGTATTACCTGGGATGAAGTTGAAAGCAACCATTTCCCTACCCTCAATTCGGTTTATTTCCTGGATCATAACAACGGTTGGATATCCGGTGACGGAGGAACAATTCTCCGGTCCACAGATGGCGGATATACATGGATTACTCAATCACAAAATTTAACCGGTTACTTTTTGTGTTCAATCTTTTTCACGGATTATAATAACGGCTGGATAGCCGGTGAGGGGGGAACAATACTGCACACTGAAAATGGGGGTGCCCAAATTTTTTCAGATGTATTCTGGCGAAATGATCTTAACAAACCAATAGTGGATCTTTCTCTAACCGAGGATAATCTTACTGTATTTGTCCCGGCTGACTATCTTCAGGATCATCTGCTGGTTGGAGTGATGCTTATGGTTGATACTGTCCTTCACACCTCGGATTCAGATCTCCAGTTTACATTAACTCACAATACTATCACCGATACGGTCATTTACAGGATTGGTGCCGATGGAGATAATTTCATTAATACAAGATTAACCGATATTGCTGACCTGCATATTTCCGGGGGAACCGCTCCGTTCACCGGTCAATATAAACCATATTCACCTTTATCTTCATTTGCCGGTATGGATCCGAACGGAGAATGGAAATTAAGTATATATGATGCGGTTTCCGGCAATTCAGGAACACTTCAGGCATGGGGATTAAAATTGTTTTATCAAAATCCGGTTGATGTTAAAAATGATGATGCTCTTACTCCGGATGATTACATACTGTTTCAAAACTATCCGAACCCGTTTAACCCGAATACAAAAATAAAATATTCTGTGCCGCAATCAGCTAATGTGGTTATAAAAGTTTTTGATGTACTTGGAAATGAAATAGAAACATTGGTTAATGAAGAAAAACCTGCAGGCACTTATGAGGTGACCTGGAACGCAGATAACTTACCAAGTGGTGTTTATTTTTATGAGTTGAAGTCAGGAGACTTTATAAACACAAAAAAGATGATGATGTTGAAATAAATTATCAATAATCATCCAATCTGTGAAATAAATTACAGGAGGTATATATGCGTAAAGTGTTTTTCGTTTCATTCCTATTTTTCATTGTTACCCTGAATCTAAATGCCCAGCAGTGGACGCCCGAACAGCTGGAAGTATGGAAAACTGTTCAGACCTACACTGATCTGGCAAATAAGGGTGATGTAGAGGGCTTTCTTTCCTATTTCGATGAGAGTTTCTCCGGCTGGCCCATGGGGAGCGATGCTGCACATAATAAAGCAACAAGGGCTGCCTGGATAAAATATTTTCTGCCGCTCTCCAAAAACCTGCTATCCACCATTACTCCTGAAGCGATCTGGGTTAAGGATAATTTTGCATTTGTTCATTACTACTATTCAGATGTATCCAAGAATGCAGATGGAAAAGTAAGTTCCGAATCAGGACGATGGACTGACATTTTAATGAAAAAGGGAAATAAATGGGTGATGATCGGAGACCATGGCGGTAAGACTTCAGATTAATTCCGATACACTTTTATGGCTCACACCCCCATCAATGAAAGTTGCTGGGGGTTTTTATTTAACCCCGGAATTCTTTTCTGCAAAAACAATCCACGGTAATAAATTCTGTGATCATTTTTTGATTACAGTTAAAGGTAGTTCAGGAAAAGGAAGAGTAAATAAAAAACGGGTCGGTGCTTTAAGCCGACCCGATTTATTACGTTAATTATATATGAAAGAAACTTTGCTTAGTTCAGTTTAAAATCAATATGACCTTGTTGACCGGGATTAGCATTAAACCACATTTGTAACATTTGTGAATTTCCTCCTGCGCCGTCTAAAGTAACAAATGCATTACCGTGGGTTACCCAGGCATTAGCATTAGGATCCTGAATAAGGAAAGAGAAACAGAATGTCGAGTCAAGCACCTCATCATAAAAACAAAATTCCTCAATTGTACCTGTGAATTTTGTGTTCATATGTCCCGTGCCGAAATAGGCCGCATTGTTGGTCATGTCGAAGTAAACTGCATTCGCCTGGGTGGTATTTAGCTTCACCGAAACAGTTCCGTTTGTATTTATTCGCCAGAAATCATTCTTGCCGTAACTGCCGTCAAAAAATGCCAACTCACCACCTGTAAAATAACAGTATAAGATATTTCCGTTCGAATCTTCAACACATTCAACTGTAATATTTTTTCCGATTCCGATGCCATAACCGGTGGATGTAGGTTCAATGAAGTAGGCACCTTGTCCCAGGTTATTCGCTGCCATAACCCTGGCTATTTGCTGATACTTTTCTGTGTTTGTTTGCTTCGCTAATGACTTTCCTTCACTGCTGAAGGATTGAGGATCGGAGATATTCTCATTGCAGGCTGAGAAAAAAGAGATGGATAATAATAACACCACAAGAAATATTTGAAAACTTCGCATAGAAGTTCCTTTCTTTTGAAATAAGTTATTGTTAATGAGAAAATATTTAGGAGGGCCCACGATTTTTATGGGACGGTCAAATCTAGATATGTTTTAATCAACTTACTAACGGATATCAATAATATCTTTATGGCCTGTATTTATCTCACAAAACTGAGTACATGCAGGATTCAGCACAGCAGTAAAAACATGATTATAATTATTGAAAGTGCCGGGTAATAATACACAGTAAGCCACAAAAATATCTTTAATATGTCCCTGTTTTAATATCTGAAAACAAATAATTTCATTAAAAACAGAAATATGATTTTGATTAAGTAATTAATAATTAATTTAATCGCTGATGTATAATTGAGACATTGTTTACTTATTTAAATTTCCGACATCATTTGTAGGGTCACCGCTTATCGGATCTGCAAAATTTACTGCACCGTGCTGATTATTTTTTTCTCTCTGCTGCTGCGACGAAATTTTCCTGACGCTGTTATTGCTTGCTAATCGGCAAACAAAAAATCTTGGCAATAATGTTTTTAAAATCTTATATTGATTTACCACTTGTGCTCATACTCCGAGAGAGCAATATGTCTGAGCCGTCTGACTGACAATCTCTGGAGATAACATACTAAATTACTCTCCCGAAGTGAAACAGAACTCTGTTGAGGTTTAGCTTGCAAAAAGATGGAGAAGTTATGAAAATATTAATTTTTTCTGCTGTTTTCTCTCTGTGTTTTATTTCCGTTCTATCTGCATCCGATTATTACATTTCTCCCTCCGGAAATAATTCCACCGGAAATGGATCGATATCCAGTCCCTGGAGAACCATTGAATATGCGATTGAATTCCTGAATCCCGGCGACAATCTGTACCTGAGAGAAGGTGTTTATAATGAACAACTTATTTCACTCAGGAGCGGTGCCGTAAATAATTATATAACAATATCAGCTTATAATGATGAAAACGCATATATAGACGGTACCGGTGTTTCATCAGGCAATAACGGTGCGATAATTACTCATTCCTTCATCCGGTTCGTTGGATTTACAATAAGAAACTGGGCAGATGCCGGCATGGAGATAAGCAACTGTGAATTTATTGAACTTATAAAGCTTAAAGTGACTGCCGTATCCGGCGGTATACATATGACAGGTACTGTTCATGATTTTATTTTGGACAGCTGCTTAATGTTTGATTTCTCCGGCGAGGACGGCGGATTTGGTTTTGACGCCACACCGGAGGGAGCCCAGGACAGCATTTATAATGGAATGATTAAAGACTGTAAGTCCTATCTGTCTACACCGGCTACGGGTAATTGTGATGGATTTGCACTGGGGCACGACCGGGTATCGGATATAAACTTTTATAATTGCGAGGTCTATGGAGTTGGTGACGGCTTTGACATCAGCGGAAAGAATATAATTCTGGAAAGATGCTCTGCCCATGGCTCAACCTTCGGCGGCGGATATAAGCTGTGGAGGGATGAGGTTAAGTTAATTAATTGTATTGGTTATGATAATACTTCAAATGTTGAACTTGATTACGATTTTACAGTTAACCAGGGTGTGAATGCTCGTTTGATTAATTGTACTTTTTTCGGTTCTTCAGTATATAATATATGGATCGAGAATTGTGCCGGAGGAAGTACTTTGGCAATGTATAACTGTATTCTGGCTGGAGCTACAAATACCGGATTAAATTTTGACGGCGACAGTGTCAGCTGCTACACAGGGGATTATAATCTTTTTCACATGAATAATCCCGAAAGAATGATCGCAACCAGTGAACTTGATTTTTCTCTTACCCAGGTATTTAACAATGAATGGACTGCTCATTCCGGTCAGGATGCACATACACAGGTCGTTTTTGATGCAGGCACTTTATTCATGGATACGCTTTATGCAAATCCAAACCTTCATATCCTCGGGAATTCTCTGGCGGTTGATAATGGCACTAACCTGCCGGATGCACCTTTGTTTGATTTTGATAACTGCCCGCGGAATGTGGGTCTCATAGACATAGGTGCCCATGAGTTTGGAGCCTGCGGTCCGGTAGAAGTTAATGAACCTTTTTCAGATAAAAATAATTCTTATAATTTAAGGCAGAATTATCCGAATCCTTTCAATCCGTCAACCAGGATGAGCTATACAATCCCCAGGAAAAGCTTTATAAGCATAAAGATTTTCGATTTACTGGGTAAGGAAGTTTCAGAACTTGTAAATGAGGAAAAAGAGGCCGGAAAATATAAAGTTGTTTTTAATGCGACTAATCTTCCCAGCGGAGTGTATTTCTATCAGTTAAGAGTCGGAGATTTTATCGAAACCAGGAAGATGATTTTGATTAAGTAATATCTGTTAAATATCGATTTTTAGCCCCGGCTTAACTACTTAGGCAGGGGCTTTATTATATTCAGCCTCTTCCGCATTCTTTTTCTGTTTGCATTTTAAAATAGATGGAGATTTACAAAGGCTAATAATTCATTGAGGTGTATAAGAACCTGCAGCTTTCCCACCTGAAAGATCAACAGCTCATCCGTTTTAACTAAAAGTCTTCCCCAATAGTGTAATTCATAAAGCAAAACCAGACAGTCTGAAAGCAAAAACCAGTTCCGGATTCTCAACCGTTCATCAGCTAAGATTCGATTCTCTTCACTAAATCAGCTGCCAATATACGAAAGCGAACGACCGGAATTCTTCCTGGTATTATTTTCGCACCGCTTTCTGATATCTATAATCCAGAAACACTTTTTAGTAACATTTAATGGAGGATAAATGACATATAAAAAAGTCGCTATTGCGATTCTACTGCTTCCCATGCTTCTCGTGAATAACCTGGAAGCACAGGATAAATTCTTTAAAGCTTTTTCCGGTGTGAGTGCTGCTGCAAATGAAAAGGTGGCAGAACACCAGCAGTTTCTGAAGGAGTTTTATAAGAAGAACTTCCGGGTTGCCGAAAATCTTAATCTTTACCAGGAATATATTTACCAGGAGTGGGTAAACGAAAGCTGGAATAACACTTTTTCCGAAAAGTCAACCATCGACACCACGGGAGAAGTATGGATATGGACAACGGAAGAGTTTGTCTTTGAAAACGGATCCTGGAATAACTCTCACAAATTCATTGTCCGCACCACTCCAATGTCTGCTGGTGATCCTGTTATTCTTGGCTCATTAAGCTTTGTTTGGGTAGAGGGCGGTTGGATTGAAATTTCGAAAATAACATACACTTATGAGGGAAGTCAGCTTAAAACTGTTTTAATAGAATTGGCTGTTGAAGAAAATACGTTTATTCCATTCCAGTTGTACAGTTATGAATACGGTAATTTACAACTGGTTAGTTCAGAGACTATTTCAGATTTTATCGAGGACTGGGTATTCGTGTACCGGAGTGAATTTGACTATAGTGAGGAGGGCAGACTAAAAGAATCACGTGAATATAAATGGATTGATAATTCATGGACGAGTTTTATTCGCACCATGCTGAACTACGATAGCTATGACCAGCTATCCATAAAAACCGATTACCTGTATCCCGAACAGGTGGAGACACCATTCAGGAAAACAATTTATGAATACAGCATATCATCGGGACAGCTTGCATTTGAGCAGGAGTACTATTGGGAAAATAATGAATGGAAACATATGCTGAAGAAAACATATGAATACAATTCCCTTGAACTTCTTACAGCAGTTACGACAGAAGAAGATTACGGCAGCGGTTTTGAATTTAAGTACAGGGACACTTATACCTATAACGAGACAGGATTGGAAACAGAGAAAACCGGTCAGGAATATGACGGAAGTGCATGGCAGAACAAAACAAGAAGACTGGCAAACTATACCATAAGCTCTGTAGGGGAGGATGCTTCTGCTCCCGGGGAGTTCAGGTTATTCAGCAATTACCCGAATCCATTCAACCCTTCAACAATAATAAGTTACTCTCTTGCAGCTGACAGCAGGGTAACGTTAAAAATATTCAATGTGATAGGTGAAGAAGCAGCAATTCTCATAGATGCCGATCAGAAAGCAGGTCAGCATAGCGTAACATTCAACGCATCGAATCTTCCAAGCGGTATTTATCTCTATCAGCTCAACGCTGGTAACATAAGTAAAACCAGGAAAATGCTTCTGCTCAGATAATATTAAGAATTTCTCCTTTTCAATAACCCAATAAACGTAAGCCTGCCCTTAGAGGGCAGGCTTTTGAAGGCACAGATTAGCCTGGCAATTGACCCACCTATGGTGCAGATCACTTTTCCTTTTGCGTGTATAATTTAAATTATATAAGAGGGTATGGCTGATCTTTCCGCCGATGATTTAATCTAAACATTCATTAGCTCAGGAACTGATATGAAAAAATGTTCTTTGGTAGACATTGCTGTACTGATATGTGAATCAATACTGGCACTGTCTCCCTGGTTTCATATTGAAGATATGGGCTTTACATCAGCTTTAAACACTAGTAGAGGGATATGTCTGTAAGGACGGACTAACATTGATTGGAGCTAACTATATACCCGATGGCGGCCAGATAGGAGAATTTCTTGAGGTCAATAAAATGACCCTGCTTTGGTAAAATCAGACTAAAAAAGCCGTATGAATACATATAAGTTTCAGATAGCATATTATTTAACCTCAAAGGAGGAAGTGTGACAAGAATATTTCTGTTTTATATTTTTACGTTCCTTAGCTGTTTTTCATTTGCACAAACAACCGGTTTGCAAATATTTAATAGTTCAAATTCAGGACTGCCCGATAATATTGTACTCTCTCTTGCTGTTGAAAGCAATGGAACAAAATGGATAGGTACAGGCTCTGGGGGACTGGCACGGTTCGATGGAGTTAATTGGACTGTTTATAACTCCTCAAATTCGGCATTACTTGATAATTGGATCACAGCAGTTGAATTGAATGGAGACCAGGAATTATGGGTAGGGACATTTCTTGGTGGTTTGGCAAAACTTGAAGATTCAGCATGGACCGTATATTCGGCCTCGAACACCGGAATGCCGATTTCATCAATTCTTTCTATTGAAATCAAGGCAGGGATCAATGCACAATATTTTGGAACATATGAAGGCCTGGTAATATACCATGATAATCAATGGTCAGTTTACAATACATCGAATTCAGGAATAGTATCAAACCCGGTTTGGTCGATTGCTATTGAAGATACAAATATGTGGTGGATAGGTACCGAGGGAGGTCTTTCTAAGTATGATGGGAGCTGGACAACATATAACACTTTAAACTCAGACCTGCCGGGTGATCATATAAATGCCATTGCAATAGAAGATAATGGTACAAAATGGTTTGGAACAATTTATGGGCTGGCGAGTTTTGATGGACTGAGTTGGAATATATACACTTCTGCAAATTCGGGACTTCCGGTGGATCATGTTACTGGAATAGCTATCGATAATGAGAATAATAAATGGTTGTCTACATTTGGAAATACAGGTGGATTGGTCAAGTTTGATGGGAGTAATTGGACGGTTTATAATTCATCTAATTCTCAATTATCTAATTATCTCAGATCAGTTGAATTGGGGCTTAGTGGAAATATATGGGTTGGTAGTAACGGGTTTGGGCTGGCTGTTTTGAATGAAAGCGGAATAACAGAAGTTGATGTACCCGGTACTATCACAGATGATGAATATGTAATAAATCAGAACTACCCTAATCCCTTTAATCCAGGCACTACAATAAGGTACTCTGTTCCCCAAACATCAATGGTTCAAATTAGAGTGTTTGATGTTTTAGGCAACGAAATTGAAACACTGGTTAGCGAAGAAAAAACAACAGGCGTATATGAGTTAACTTGGAACGCTGCAGAACTACCCAGCGGAGTTTATTTCTATCAGCTGAAGTCTGGAGATTTTATTCAGACTAAGAAGATGATTCTGATGAAGTAAGTAAATTAATTAGAGTAATTCTAATCCCTATCAGCTGACGTTGGCAGGGATTTTTTATTAAATTTTAAGATTGTTAAAGATCTTAGCATAAAAAATGGCATCTCAACTCTTATTTTGAGTCTTGTTTTCACTAAGAAAAATAATATGCCCTTTTATCTCTTTGAATCTGTAATTTTATAACAGACTTAAAAAGTCGTTTAACTGCCTGAGCCTGATCTTTTTTTATACCAGTGTCTCAGGAACAATAACCCGAAAATAAAGACCGGCAGCCCAATAACCACTCCGACTCCCCTATCGTGTTCGGCTATGAAAAGACCGACTCCCCACATAATCCCCCACCAGAAAATAAAGATAAGTGCAGCGATCAATTCATTTTTACGGCAAAAATAATATCCTATCATAAAAATAATGAACGCCACGTTTACAATAATTATTTCCGCATCAACTCCCTTAAATCCATCTACAAATCCGTCAACGTAAAAACTGACCAACATTATAAAGTAGAGTACCGCATAAATCGTGGTGCTTATAAAAAGGCCTTTGGGATGATCGTTCTTTTTTATAAAACTGGTACCAGAGTCATTATTCATAACACTATCCTCCTTTTATTCTGTTAGCAATTTTTACAGCTCACCTTCCTGCTATGCCTGTAAAGATATGGACTGCTGCAAAAACCGATGTCAAAAAAATGTAAAAACAGGATAATGATTTACTCATATGTTCATAAAAAATCCCCGTCAATGAAAACCTGCCTGATGATAAGGCAGGTTCGCTGTCCAAGGTTCTGGGCCCGTCAGAGCCGGGTTCTGAATAATAAGAATGCATTTCCTCGATTCCAAAGAACGAAGTGATGAGAAATTTCCTCAATAAAATGAAAACTGTAATTTTTTTCCATCCTGTCATGTTTTCAAAAAGTTCTGATAGGTATTCTCCCTCGGCACATCCCGCGCTTATCCAGCACTTACCCCGCGCACAGGCAGCCAAAACTGGCTGTCAATGGCGGGAGAAATGACTGGGAAAGCCGGGTCAGCTGGCAATATGAACCTCAATTGGGGTGCAATCAGTTCCATGATTTTGATGTGAACGAAGATTTTATAATACTATAGGTGGCAAAAGTATTTTATTTTACAGCAAACAACTTCACGGAGAAAAACAAGATGAAAAAGCTTTACCATCTTCGGTTATACTTCATTATCTATTTCCTTATAAAGATAATAGTCGATATTACTCTGGGAAGCCGCCTCACCGGCGATACGGCTGGCTATCTGCATCTCTCGCCGGCAGTTTTTTATACCATTACCATTATAATCAACCTTATTCTTTTCCTGTGCGGATTATTGTTTTTTCACTTTCTGTTGGAGAAGAGAAACTGGGCCAGGGTCGTTCTTCTGATTATTGGATGGTTGGCAGTGGCGGATTTTATTTCAAGCTTGTTTGTATCGTCAAATTTCAGGGAACTAGTAACTCACATTGACAAACTGGTTGATTGGGGTAACCTGATGTTTATTGACAGGATTACCGATTTTATAGGATTAATCTATTGGGGATACGCTATATTCATTCTTCAATTCAACAATGAAGTGAAGAATTTGTTCCTGTCCACCGGTCCGGTTGAATCACCAGACCAGAACATTTAGTGCGGTAATAAAAAAGATTTCAATGCTACTGCATACGAACTGCATAATATTGATGATCCGGAATATTATGCCTTCATAATAATATGTTAAGTGTTTTAGGACCTGTTATACATAAATTACCGGACGATTTAAATAAGTATTACAGTAGTTGAACCTGTTATTGATAAATTATTTCAATGAAATGATGGGGGTATAGGAGCAAAACAAGTGGTGCGGGGTTTGCGGGAAATCCTCATATATTAAACAACAATTTATAAATCTTTACTTGCCAATCAGCAACAGATAGTTATTGACAAGGATATATTTCTGAAATTATATTCCATCATTGCTTTTCACTCTACTCCGATAGAGAAAGATTCTGAACACTGTTATTTTCTGAAATTATCCTCCTTTACTCTACCGAAGCAGATGTTTTGGAATTAAATCTTTAAACTTCTTATGGGAGGCTTTAGATGAAACTCTATTTGCTAGCACTGTCTTCACTCCTGATAGTCCACATTTGTATGGCACAACTTAAAGATTTGGAAAAAAGTGAGTTTTTCAAGGTGAAATTAACGCATGACAGAAATGCAAAGTGGCCTGCACAATCATTCTATCAACGTAAACTTGAGTGGCAGTGGATTATAGACTCCACCTGGGGATCGGGAACAAGTACCTCTCAAAAACAACAAATATTTGACACTTACACAAACAACATTCAGCAGAATTTCGCTTTATTTTACCGTCTAAATCTAGACTGGGATTCATTGAAAACATACTGGAGGACAAAAATAACTGACAGCACCAGTCATGGCGGATTTTTCCAAATTATGAGTCATTTAGCCTGGTCACTCAAAGACGAGCATTCTGTAGCGTGGAATATTGAAATTGGAAACACATCTCTAAATCCGGGTGTTCCATTGTTTATTACACCATGCTGGGGAGTTCTTGATAACACTCATTTTGGTGCAGCATTAACAGCAAGCAACGATGGAGAAATCTTCGTAATCAAAACAATAGCAAATCATCCGATAGGATTAGAACCAGGTGATATAATTGTCGGATATGAAGGTGTAAAATGGATGGATATAGTTGACGAGCTGATGGATTTTCACATTCCAATTTTAGGTACCGGACCAACGAATGAAATCGCGCGGAAGCATAATTTGCTAATTAGTGCTGGATTCAACTGGCATCTATTCAGCACTATTGATATTATTAAGCACTCCACTGGAGACACATTACATTTGTCATTGGAGCCATTAATTCAAATTGAAGAAAATCTGATTAATGCCGAACAAATGGATATCCCAGGTGTTCCCAAACCTAACTTTGTAAATGACGAACAAGGTTCCTATGGAATTATTGATAATTCGAATATTGGATACATTTATATATATAGACACACAACACCTTCCGGTCTGCCAAATGCCAATGTAATATTTCAACAAGCTATTACAAGCTTATGGAACACAGATGGCTTAATTGTTGACTTAAGATTTAACCAGGGCGGTTATACTGAAATCAATCTTAACAGTGGTTTTAATTTATTATTAAATGATACAATTGCTGAACTGAAACACGTGAAGCGTTGTAGTTCTTCCGAGTTAAATTTATTATGTGATTACAATCCAACCTGGTGGACCACAACCGTACCAGATCCCACAACATTCTATGAAAATCCAATTGCAATTTTAGTCGGACCCAGATGTCTTAGTATGGGGGATTACATCTCATATAGGTTTAAGAATTTGCTCAATGCCAGGTTTTTCGGTAAGACATCATCTGGTGCACTAGGTGTACTTGGTGGATATGATAATTATTTGGGATGGATTTTGAACACACAGTATGAAGACAGTTATCATCCTGCTAAACCTTACCAGTATTTATCCGGAGACTATTTCCCAATTGATGAGGAGGTTTGGCTTACACCTAATGGTGTTGCTAATGCTAAAGATGATGTTGTTGAAAAAGCACTATATTGGATAAACAATCTGGTTTATCCACACGATGTAACTACTGATCAATCATTTTATTTACCAGGTGAAGATACTGTTCATATTTTTGTGATTATTGAAAATCCTGCCCTGCACCAGGTATCGGGACGTGTTTACATAAAAACAGCGACTGGTATCCTGATTGATTCACTGGATCTGTTGACTGATAAAGGTGACATATGGAGAGTAAATTACAATTCGACCTCAGATGAACAATTCTATAGTATCTCTGCAACATCATTCGATCATACTGATCAGACTTATCGCAGTATTAATAATACCGCAAGATTTACTACCGCAGGACCGGTAGTACTCGACAGCATTCAGTTGACAAAGACCTCTTTGCCGCCAAGATCATATAAAATCAAGCCTTATATAAGAAATCTTTCCGACACAGCAACTATCACGAGTATTACCTCCGAACTGATCTGTGATGATCCATGGGTCGATAACTTAACCGTACCGGAAAACAGTTACCCCGATATACCACCCGGGACTACAGTTGGTGCAACAGGAACAGCATCTGTGCAGTATATCGATTCATTATTCCATGGTTATTTTAATTTCAGAATTAAGATAAAATNNCAACGGCTGGACTTACTGGACTGATTCAATCAGTGTAATAGTAGGAGTGGAGGAAGAAAGCCAGCTTGCTGTGGAGTATAGACTTGAGCAGAACTATCCCAATCCATTCAACCCCGGCACAAAAATAAAATATTCAGTTCCAAAACCATCACAAGTTCAAATAAAAGTCTTCGATGTTTTGGGCAACGAAATAGAAACACTCGTTAGCGAAGAAAAACCTGCCGGCACTTATGAGTTAACCTGGAATCCAGCCAGTCTTCCCTGCGGAGTTTATTTCTATCAGCTCAGAGCTGGTGATTTTNNATGATTTTGATGAAATAAGATCATCGTTTATTTTATATATTTTATTTAGCCCGATTTCTGTTTTTGAGGAATTGAGCTATAATTAAAACAGTTGCCAAATTAATTCCGGATAATAATAATGAGTAAAAAATACAATCATTATCAGTTTGCAATATTTAATTTCTTTTTATTTGTACTTGTATATGCCACTTCATTAAGTGCACAGAACAGAATACTTGTATGGTCAGACGAATTTAACAATACAATTGATTTTTCTAATTGGGATTTTGAATTAGGTCCTACAAATGATAATGTTCACTATTATACTGATCGTCCTGATAACATACAGGTAGTTAATGGAGCATTACACATTATTGCATTGGAAGAATCATATATGGGGTATAATTACACATCTGCTCTATTAAAAACAAAAACAAATTGGAGATATGGCAGGATTGAAGCCCGGATAAAACTTCCTCCGACAAACGGATTTGTACCTGCATTCTGGTTGCTTCCTGCAGAAAATAGTTATGGCTGGTGGCCAAAAAGTGGTGAAATAGATATTATGGAACAACCCTCGAATGAGGTCAGCAATATTTATGGAACCATTCATTCTGAAACGCACAACAATATTACCGGAACCGGCGCAGTGGGTGGGATTACGGTTGTCCCCAATGCTCAGACAGATTTCCATGTTTATGCGGTTGAATGGAATGCAAACAGGATTGATTTTTCTGTAGATAACCAAAATTATTTTTCATACAACAATGATTATGGCGGATCAGCAACATGGCCATTTGATCAACCTTTTTATATTATTTTAAATCTGGCAGTTGGCGGTGGATGGGTAGGAAATCCTGATTCCACTACCGTGTTCCCTGCTGTAATGGAAGTTGATTGGGTTAGAGTTTACCAGTACTTTGATGACGTTGCGATTAATGGAACTGACTTTAATCCTTATTTTACACCGGATATTTCATACTCTGTTGCTGATATTAATAATGCAAGTTATTGGTGGGAAGTTCCGGGGAATGCTCAGCTTATTGCAGGTCAAAATACAAATAAGATAAATGTTGATTGGAAATATTTTGGCGGAGATATTAAAGCGAATGTTACCACAAACGCAGAAAATAGAATAATAAAATTCCCTGTAAGAATATCTGCTAATTTGCTTAAGAATTCAGGGTTTGAAAAAGGGGTTAAATACTGGAACTCGGTAGTAGGTTACCCGGCACAAGTTGATTTTAGTTTAAGTACTAATAATGTTCCGGAGGGTAATCAATGTTTATCTGTTAATGTGCAGACACTGGGTGTAAATCCCTGGGATATTCAATGCTCACAGAAGGATATAATCTTTGAGGCTGGAAAAGAATATATTCTGCGTTTCTGGGCAAGATCAAATAATGCCCCGGGAGATATTAATCTTGCAATTATCAGTTTTAATCCATTTGTTGTGTACTATAGTGAATTAATTCATTTAACAAATAATTGGACCCGGTATGAGATAAACTATACTGCAACTACAAATGACACTGTGGCCTTAAATATCGATTTGGGTTTCCAGATAGGCGTTTATTATCTGGATAATTTTCTTCTAACCACACCTGAATTATTAAATGGCAACCAAATAATGAATGCTGATTTTATGGATGCTGATTCTAACTGGAATTTTATTACACTTTCTTCAGCTGTAGCCACCGGTTCTTTATTAGATGGGGAGTATGCAGTATCAATTAGTAACGGCGGTAATAATGTGTGGGATATTCATCTGGGACAATTCGGAATTAATATGGTTAAGGGGCAGGAATATACAGTTTCATTTGACGCTTATGCCCAGGCACCGCGTACCATTTCTGCACTTATTGGTAAAAATTCTGAACCTTGGACAGTTTATCATGACGCCCGGATATTTTCATTAACATCCGCAAAGCAAAGATATACCTATTCTTTTATAATGAATAATACTTCAGACAATCAGGCCCGTTTTGGTTTTGATATTGGACAGTCTGCGATTGACGTTTTTTTTGATAATATAAGAGTCAGTTCAGGAACTACTCCTGTAAATATATCAGAGATTCCAACCGAACCGAAATCATTCAAACTACTTCAGAATTATCCCAATCCATTTAACCCTTCGACAGCAATCAAATACTCTTTTCCTAAAATATCATTTGTTCAAATAAAAGTCTTTGATGTTTTAGGAAATGAAATAGAAACTTTAGTTAACGAGGAAAAACCAGCAGGCACTTATGAGTTAAACTGGAATGCGAGTAATCTTCCAAGCGGAGTGTATTTCTATCAGCTGAAAGCTGGAAGTTTTTTTGAAACCAAGAAGATGATTCTGATGAAGTAAGTAAGTTAAATAGAGTTATTCTAATCCCTATCAGCTAAGTTTGGTAGGGATTTTTTATGGAAATTTTCTCATCATTTAAGGGGTAGGCATTAATCAATGACAATAAATAGCTTTTCTTAAAACCTTTGAATTTACTCTATTTAGGAAATATTTTTAAGGCTGTTTTTCTAATTTTTATTTACCTGTTTTTAAGGTTTAACTTATAATTTTACAAATTAAAGTACATTTTGTATTCAAAGGGATGCGGCATTGTACCTATCGCCATTATCTCTTCCTGTTTTATCTTCACCCACTGGTTCAGCAGTTCATCGCCGAAAATATT
>DJMM01000098.1 GCA_002435365.1 Ignavibacteriales bacterium UBA6490 | reverse complement strand
TCCTGGCAAATATCACAGCCAAAAATCCATCCCTTGAAATTATCCTTAAACTCTTCCGGAATTTCTTCCTTGTTTTCGATTGTAAGATAGGAGATGCACCTGTTTGAATCCAGTATATATTCCTCCAGCGCACCGGTTGGACAGGCATCAAGACACTCCCTGCAGTCACCGCAAAAGTCGTCCACTTTTACTGATGGCGTAAAATTTAAATTGGTTAGTATTGTTGCAATAAAAAACCAGCTCCCTGTTTCTTTATTTATTACATTAGTATGTTTGCCCAACCAACCCAGACCTGCGCGGACCGCCCAGGCTTTATCCATAACCGGACCGGTATCTACATAACTAACAGCTTCAAATAAAGGATCAATTTCGTGAAGTTTCCCGAGTAGATCATCAAGCTTTTTCCAGATTACAAGATGATAATCCTTCCCCCATGCATATCTTGAAATTTTTCCCCGCCGAGGATCATCCGAAAAATTGCCTTCCTTATAATAATTCATTCCAAGAGAAATTACAGTTTTCACGGAAGGCAGAATTTCATCTACGCTGGTTCTTTTGGAAAGGTTCTTCTCCATGTAGGTCATTCCGGAATGCAGATTCCGTTCAAGCCATTCTCTCAGATATTCTGCTTCCGGGTGGAGTTTTTCTGCAGGTGAAAATCCTACCAGATTAAACCCCTCTTCCCTGGCAAGCCTTACAAAAACATCATTGTTCAGAATGCTCAACTACAGCCGCTTGTGGATCCGCAGGTCATACATTTCAGACAGGTTCCGTTGCGTACCATAGTCATACTTTGACATTCGGGACAAATGTCGCCGGTATAACCCTTCTCGATAGCCTGCCTTACTTTGCTGGACATGCTTGAACTGATAACGGGTTTACTTTTTCCGAGGATATAAGGAGTACTTTCCTGTCCCGAGGGTGAGTTATCCAGTTCTACAAGTCTCTCGCTTACCAATTCTTCACTCTCGAATTCAGGTTCGATCTTTTTTATGATCCCGGGTGAGGCTTTGATACTGATCTCATCAGGATCGACGTGCGACAGATCCGTTCTTCCCAGATACGTAACTGCCAGTTCCCTGAATATATAGTCGATAACCGATGTGGCCATTTTTATCTTTGAATTACCGGTTACAATTCCGCTCGGTTCAAAACGCGTAAATACAAAAGCATCCACAAACTCTTCAAGGGGAACACCATGCTGCAGTCCAAGGGAAATGGAAATAGCAAAACAGTTAAGCAGACTTCTGAATGCAGCGCCTTCCCTGTGCATATCTATAAATATTTCGCCGAGCTGGGAGTTGTCATATTCACCGGTTCTGATATAAACCGACTGACCGTTGATCTTAGCCTTCTGGGTATATCCCTGCCGCCTGTCCGGAAGTCTTCTTCTCTTTGCAATGTAACGGTGAATTATCTTCTCCGCTATCTTAATAATATCATTCTTTTCTTCAACCAGAGTTTCCAGCTCTTCCTCGTTTATGCTGTTAAGAGGCTGGGAAAGTTTTGAACCATCCCTGTACAGAGCATTTGCTTTTAGTCCCAGTTTCCAGGACTGCATATAGGCGTCCTTAACATCATCCACTGAAGCCTGACCCGGAAGATTGATTGTCTTCGAAATAGCACCGGAAATAAAAGGCTGTGCAGCTGCCATCATTTTAATATGGGCAGTCGGACGTATGAATCTTGTTCCTTTTTTCCCGCATTTATTTGCACAATCAAAAACCGGATAATGTTCATGTTTCAGAAATGGTGCGCCTTCAATTGTCATTGTACCGCATATGTAATCATTTGCAGAAGAAATTTCCTGCTTCGAATATCCGAGCGCAGCCAGCATATTAAAATCGTAAGAATCAGCTTCGCTTTCGGAAATGTGAAGCTTCTTGTCAAGGAAATCAGTGCCGATTACATACTTGTTGAAAGCAAATCCTATTTCAAATACCGAAGGAAGGGTCTTCTCTATCCTTGCAATTATCTCATCCGTCAATCCTTTTGATTTCAGAGATTCAGGATTAATATACGGACACCCTTCAAGTGTACCGGAGCCTTTGGCATATTTAATTATTTCGGTAATCTGATCCTTGTTGTAACCAAGCCTTACCAGTGCGGGGGGAATAGACTGATTAATTATCTTGAAGTACCCGCCTCCGGCAAGTTTTTTAAATTTCACAAGTGCAAAATCCGGTTCAACACCTGTGGTATCACAATCCATTACCAGACCAATCGTTCCGGTGGGTGCAATAACCGTAACCTGTGCATTCCTGAAGCCGTATTCAGTACCAAGCTCAAGTGCTTTGTCTGAATCTTCACGTGCTGCTTTTAACAGATCGGACGGGCAATATTTGGGGTTTATCCCGACCGGGTAGATACTTAATCCTTCATACTCCTCATGAGGAACATTATATGCAGCCCTTCTGTGATTTCTTACCACACGCAGCATATGCTCCCTGTTCTTTTCATAGAGAGGGAAGGTACCCAGTTCCCTGGACATCTCTGCAGATGCAGAATATGAATTCATGTGCATAATTGCAGTTAGTGCACCGCAGATTGCAAATGCTTCATTTGAATCATAGGGAATACCCTGCAGCATAAGCAGTGATCCCAGGTTTGCATACCCCAGTCCGAGTGTCCGGAAGTCAAAACTTCTCTGCGCAATCTCGCGGCTAGGGAACTGTGCCATAAGCACGCTTAGCTCAAGTACCATGGTCCAAAGCTTTGCTGCATACCTGAAGGCACCGATATTAAATTTTTGTGTCTCAGTATCGTAAAATTTAACCAGGTTTAATGATGCCAGATTGCATGCTGTGTCATCCAGGAACATATATTCGCTGCATGGATTTGATGCGCGAATTTCTCCGTTTTCGGGACAGGTGTGCCATTCGTTTATTGTAGTATGATACTGTATACCGGGATCCGCACTGGACCAGGCTGAATATGAAATCTGATCCCACAGATCCTTGGCTCTTAAAGTTTTGCATGCTTTGGGATTCCTGTTCTCCTTTTTTGCCTTCTTCTTTTCAATCCGCCAGTAAAGATTCCATTCACCGTCCCTGAGAACTGCTTCCATAAAATTGTTTGAGACACGGACGGAATTGTTCGAATTCTGTCCTGCAACTGTGGCATATGCCTCAGAATTCCAGTCAACATCATAAACCGGGAATTCGATCGATCTGAAACCGATTTTTGCAAGATGGATAACTCGTTCTATATAGTTATTAGGGATCAGTGCTTTGCGGGCTTCGAGAACTGCATTTTTTAATTTTTTATTGAGCTGCTTGTTAAACCTGTCGTTTTCAGGATGCTCCTCGTAGCATGCTCTCATAATTGCATTGAGATGATAATTGCACAGCTTGGAGCCGGAAACCAGAGCAGCAACCTTCTGTTCTTCAACAACCTTCCAGTTAACATACTCTTCGATATCCGGGTGATCAAGATCGAGGGTAACCATTTTAGCTGCACGCCTGGTGGTGCCGCCTGATTTGATTGCACCTGCCGATCTGTCGCCTATCTTAAGAAATGACATCAGACCCGAAGATTTTCCTCCCCCGCTCAAGGGCTCTTCAGAACCCCTGATATCAGAAAAATTGGAACCGGTGCCGGAACCATATTTAAATAGACGGGCTTCGCGCACCCAAAGATCCATAATGCCGCCTTCATTAACAAGATCATCATTTACCGATTGAATAAAGCACGCGTGCGGCTGCGGATGAGTATATGCATCAACTGATTGTGTTAGTTCGCCGGATTTATAATCAACGTAATAATGACCCTGGGACGGACCGGTTATACCGTATGCCCAGTTTAACCCTGTATTAAACCACTGCGGACTGTTGGGAGCGGCCATCTGACTGGCCAGCATATAAACTATTTCATCGTAAAATATCCTGGCATCGTTCTCCGAATCAAAATACTTTGCTGTCCATCCCCAGTAGGCCCAGCAGCCTGCCAGACGATGAAATACCTGCCTGCTGTCCGTTTCAGACGAATACCTTTCTTTTTCCTGAAGCTGCTCAAGTTTTTCATTATCAGCCTTTGAGGGCTGAAGCCATGCCGGGACACCCTTTTCCTTAATTTTTTTAAGAAGTTTCGGTACACCTGCCTTGCGGAAATATTTCTGAGCAATAATATCGGTGGCTACCTGCGACCACTGCTTGGGCACAAATACGTCTTCCATTTTAAAGACGACCGAACCATCCGGATTTTTTATCTCGGAAGTCCTTTTTACAAATTCGATATCTGCTAACGGGTCTTTATCGGCACTTGTGAAAAATCTGTTTATCTGCATCTTCGTATGTCTCTCTTCCAGCTAAGCGGATAATTAAAAATTATTAAGCTATATGACTGATTTTCAAAATTTCAAGATTTGGCTTGGTTTGGACTCAAAAGAAAATAAAACAAAAAGAAAAAAAATCAAATTAAAATTTGATTTTATTTTAAATATTTTTTTTCGAAAAACTTTCGTTTGAATGTTATAATTTTTTATTCTAAAAACCAAATTAAATCTTGAAACAATTAATTTTTTTTTTATGATCATCATAAAAAAAATTTCGAATTATCCTAAGATGTACATCATAATCTGCAAAATAAAAAATTCATCCCGGGTCCGGGATAAGAAAAGCTGAAATTCAGCTGAAGTCTATAAGAAAAAAAAGGCCTGAGCGAATCTAATCTATTTCCAGTGAATCTAATGTTAATATCAGGAAAAATTATATATTAATAGTCTTAATTTTACGGAAAAAAAATCCGGAGTTCTTTAAATGACCAACAATCAGGAAAAAAAACATCATAAAATAGCAATAATCGGATCCGGTCCAGCCGGCCTGACCGCCGCTTTGTATAATGCCAGGGCCAATTTGAATCCCGTTATATTTGAAGGCATGCAGCCGGGCGGACAGCTTACAATTACCACCGAGGTTGAAAATTACCCCGGCTTTGAAGAAGGCATCCAGGGACCGGTGCTTATGGATATTATCAGAAAACAGGCTCACCGTTTCGGGGCAGAGTCTATCTATAAAGAAATTATTGAAGTCGACTTTTCCAAAAGACCCTTTACGCTTAAAACCTACGACGACGTTCACACTGCCGAGGCGGTAATTATATCAACCGGCGCCTCTGCCAGGCTGCTGGGCCTGGAAAGCGAGAAATTCTATATGGGCTATGGAGTTTCTGCATGTGCAACCTGCGATGGTTTTTTCTTTAAGGGACTTACTGTAATGGTAATTGGCGGAGGGGATACCGCAATGGAAGAAGCCAACTATCTTACACGGTTCGCAAAAGAGGTTATAATTGTGCACCGCAGGGAAGAGTTCAGGGCATCCAAGATTATGTACGACCGGGCAAAGAAAAATCCAAAAATTACATTCCTGAAAAACAAGATCGTAAATAAGGTCGTCGGCATTGAAGAAAACGGAAGGAAATCGATGACCGGCGTAATTCTGCAGGATACCAAAGATAAGTCCCTCACCGAATATAAAGTTGACGGATTATTCCTGGGAATAGGCCACAAGCCAAATACAGAAATTTTCAAGGATATACTGGATATGGATGAAACAGGCTACCTGAAAGTAAAGCCAGGAACTACCTTTACAAATATCGAGGGTGTTTTTGCAGCAGGTGATGTAACAGATAAAACTTACAGACAGGCAATTACTGCAGCAGGTTCAGGATGTATGGCTGCGATTGATGCCGAAAGATGGCTTGAAGCACAGGAACATTAATTTATAAAGATGACACCTCTGCCAAGGTGTCATCTTCAACTTCTTACGGTCAGACGGATTTCTCAGTTAGTTTTTTACCCGCCAGACTTGCCAGAACAAAGCCTAGACCAGTTATTGTGAAAAGAAGAAAAGGTACCCAGTAATCTTTTCCTGTCTGATCTTCAAGTATAAGCCCCAATCCGAGCCCGATTCCGAAGAAAATAATTATCACTCCAATTTTCAGCAGCCTGAATGGATCTTTTTTACTTTCATAAAATTCCTTTATCGCTTCAGGGGGCAGACCTTTTTCAATCAGCATCTGCTTTTCACGCGACTTAAAAAATAAGTAAGTAACTAATGTAAGACCACTTACAAGCAAGAAAATTATAGGGATAAAAACTGCTATTTCTCTTTCCATTTTTAAAGCTCCGTTTTTAGTGATTCTGAAGATTATGACTAATGTCCCTGCCGAAAGGTTACACCCGGGTGCCTCCATGAAAAAAAAATTTTGTGCTTTAAATGGTAACATTTAAACCAGCGATTCTTATATTTTGTAACCTTTAATTCCATAAGTGAGTCTTAATAAAGGATGAGAAACCTTACAGACCTGGAAATAATCGAATCTGTTATAAAAGGAAATCAATCCGATTTTGCTATTTTAATCGACAGATATAAAAACAGGGCTTTTTCTATGCTGAAAAGATTGTTGAAAAATGAGATGGATGCGGAGGAAGTTTTGCAGGACAGCTTTTTAAAAGCATATTATGCCTTGAATTCTTTCAAAAAGGAGGCAAAGTTTTCCACCTGGTTTTACAGGATTGTATATAATACGGCGATAACAAAAATATCCGGAAAAAAGAGAAAAATTGAGATGGAGATGAGCTCGGTAGAAGAACATTTTGACCTAGTAAGCAGCTATGATTTCAACGAAGCTGAAAAAGCTGATACCGCGGGATTTATACATATTCTCATCCGAAAACTTCCCGTTGCTCATGCCGCTGTTCTCAGCATGTTTTATTTCAGCAGCATGAGCTGTGAAGAGATCAGTGAAGTTATGCAAATAAGCGTTTCAAATGTAAAAGTTCTGCTTTACAGGTCAAGAAATTCACTTCGTCAGCTGCTGGAGAAAAATAATCTGAAAGAGGAAATATTATGACTATCAATGATGATATTCTAAACAGGTATCTTGACGGCGAGCTTGGAAGCGATGAGCTTAATGAGCTTGAAAGATTATTGAACTCCTCACCCGAAATCAGAAAAAGAATGGATGCTCTCCGGTCGGTCGACCTGGCACTTAAAAATATTGAGGAGGAATCCCCTTCAGCAGGATTTACTTCTTCAGTTATGGCTAAACTCACCGGAAAATCCTCATTAAGCAGATCCCAGAATTACCTCTTTGTTTTTGTGGCTGGTATAATGGGAATTTTATCGCTGGCGGTATCCGGTTATTTTTTAGTAAAAACTTTAAATGCAGCCGGGGAAAGTTCATCCCAGGCCCCGGATTTTTCCGCATACCTTAATTCTTTTATCAGCACGTTGATAAATATTACTTCTAAAATCGACCTTTCAATGATAGGTGCATTCATTTCCCTGATACTTATTATCACCGGATATTTCTTCTTTGAAAACCTTAAACATCTTAAAAAATATTCAAGATAGGAGCTGATATGCTGGTAGTTACTACAAATATGCTGGAGGGGAAGAAAGTAAAAATTTATTACGGCATTGTAAGCGGCGAGGCAATACTGGGGGCAAATATATTCAAAGATATATTTGCCGGGATTCGGGATATTATCGGGGGAAGATCTGCTGCCTATGAAAAAGAACTTAAAGAAGCAAAGGATATAGCGATAAACGAAATGACCCAGCAGGCTGCTGCTCTCGGAGCAAATGCGGTAATTGCGGTGGATCTGGATTATGAGACCATAAGCTCAGGCAGCGGAAATATGCTGATGGTCAGCGCCTCAGGAACTGCGGTTCTTGTTGAATAACCCGTCAAATTAAAACCGGCAGATGATTCTTCCCTTTTCATCGTAAAAGAACACCCTTAATTACCCGGTGCAACTTTCCGCCGATAATCGGTTTTCCCAAAACTGTCCTGTGATTTATGACCAAACCTGATTCTAACTCCATTCTAACCCGGGTCTGATCCCATTCTGTTCCCATTTTTCTGAGAATAGAACAAGGTCAAAACCGACTTGAACCAAAACCAGAATAAAGTTATTTGCACAAACCTGCGGCAAAATCGGGAGATACCGGAATATATAGTATTTAAAATAAACTTTTTGCGAAGGTTAAAAATGTACCTGCAAACTTCAGCCGGCATCTACCCGGAATTTTTTAACGATAACAGCGGAGTGTATCAACCGGAAAAAATATTCTGCAAAGCGCATTGAAACCGGGCTTTAAATAGTACGGGCCGTTTATTTCCTAAAACGGCTGATTTATGTTATTTTATGCAATTATTTATTTTTAAACATGATATGGCAGATATAAAAACAAAAGCAGGTTATGCAGCAATAATAGGTCTTCCAAACTCTGGTAAATCGACTTTGATGAATGCGCTTCTTGGTCAGAAAATATCAATCACTACCAATAAACCGCAGACTACCCGTAAAAATATTCTGGGAATACTTACTGAAGAGAGCTACCAGATCATATTCCAGGATACTCCCGGAATTCTGGAGCCGGGATATCTTCTTCAGGAAAAGATGATGGAACAGGTAAGCCAGTCAGTAAAAGATGCAGATGTGCTTCTGTATCTTATCGATCTCGGGGAAGACCCCGGTGGTTCCAGGCTTTTTAACAATGAATTCGTAAAGAGATCCATAAAATCCCGCACACCGAAAATAGCGGTGCTTAACAAGGCGGATCTTTCAAGCGAGGATAAAATAAAAGCGACGATTTCACAGTTTGAGCAGTCCGGAATCTTTATAAAAGTGATACCTGTTTCCGCGCTTCTGGCCTTTAACCTGCAAAGTATTTTAGAAACTGTTCTTGAAATTCTGCCGTTCCATCCTAAATATTTTCCTGATGATGTAATAGCGGATGAGAATGAACGGTTCTTTGTAGCGGAGATAATCAGGGAAAAGGTTTTCGAATTATTCAAGGAGGAGATTCCCTACAGTACTGAAGTAATCATTTCCGATTTCAAGGAACGGGATAAAAACAAGGATTTCATCCAGGCAGAAATTATTGTGGAGCGCGATACCCAGAAGGCGATAATTATAGGCAAGCAGGGTTCCGCTATTAAAAAGCTCGGAGCACAGGCAAGGGAATCTATCGAACAGTTTTTGGGAAGACCGGTTTATCTCGATATCAGGGTAAAGGTAAAAACAAAATGGCGTTCCGATGAAAAAATGCTTAAGTTTTTCGGATATTCAAAAAAGAGTGACTGATCCGGGATGAAAAGATTCACTGCCGAAGGTGCGCTGATAATTGTTACAATTATATGGGGAGGAACCTTTGTAATTATAAAGGAAGCTCTTACCGATGTTTCACCGATGGTTTTTATCTCCACCAGGTTCATTTTTGCGGCACTTCTTCTGCTGCCGTTCCTGAAGAAATTTCTGTCAGGAGTTACCTCCGCCGAAATTAAGGGCGGACTTATTCTGGGATTAATTTACTGTATGGGTTTTGTAACTCAGACCGCCGGTCTGAATTATACCACGGCCACAAAAAGCGGATTCATAACCGGAACATTTGTAGTATTCACACCGATATTCCAGTTTATATTCGAGAAAAAAATGCCCACCCGCTGGAACCTTGTGGGAGTTCTGCTGGTGGTAACAGGACTTATTTTTCTTTCAAGCAGAGGGGAATCTGTTTTTGATATATTCACTGAAATAGGCAGCAATTTCAATATCGGCGATTTTCTGACTCTGATCTGCGCGGTTTTTTATTCAGGATATATTGTATACCTTGATATCATCAGCAAAAAAGCACGCTTTATGCCGCTTGTATTTATGCAGATTTCAGTAACAGCTGCAGGCGGATTTATTTTCATCTTTCTGTTTTCCTCTTTGGGAATAGAAAATATCCGCACAGGCTTTACAACTTTTGTTATTACTGCAATACTATATACGTCAATTCTGGCTACAATAGTAACTACATCGCTGCAGACAAAATTCCAGAAATATGTTACACCCACAAAAGCAGGTATTATTTTTTCGTTCGAGCCGATCTGCGCTGCAGTTTTTGCATACCTGTTTATTAATGAAAGAATAGGAAACTTTGGCGTTATAGGCGGTATAATTATATTTGCAGGACTATTAGTCACTGAAATTTTTGATAACAGAACTCCTGAGTTATGAGAAGACGAGCAGAAATATTGGTAAACGGACTGGTGCAGGGTGTCGGTTTCAGGTATTATATTCTGCGCCATGCACAACAGCTTGGATTAACAGGATTTACAAAAAATCTTTACACCGGTGAAGTCCAGACAATTGTAGAAGGCGAAATTTCATTAATTGAAGAATTATTTTCTGTTATTAAAGCGGGTCCCAGGAGTGCCTCGGTCAGAAACGCGCATATCTACTGGTCAGATTGTACGGAAGAATTTTCATCATTCGGCATAAGGTAAATAGAGATGAGTTTCAGAACTGGTTTTGGTATTGATGTTCACAAATTTGCGGAGAACAGGAAATTAATTATTGGCGGAGTGGAAATTCCGCACAGCAAAGGTCTGGCCGGTCATTCCGATGCCGATGTGCTTCTCCATGCAATTTCCGATGCACTGCTGGGAAGCCTGGCGCTTGGTGATATCGGTGTTTTTTTTCCTGATTCGGACAGCAGCATCAGGAATATAGACAGCAGAAAAATCCTGCAGAAATGCTATGAATTTGTAAAGGAGAAAGGATTTGAGCTTGAAAACATTGACGCAATGATCACTGCACAGGTGCCCAGGCTTTCTCCATATACAAATGATATGATCGATGTAATAAGCAGCATCCTGAATTGTTCACAAAGCCAGGTATCAATTAAAGCCACCACTGCCGAACATCTCGGTTTTGTAGGGCGTGAAGAAGGAATAGCCGCATTTGCTTCCGTATTAGTAGTGAAAAAACATTTATGATTGAGGATGTACTTAAACAACTTTCCTCCCTTCCTGTTTTCTGGATTTACATTTCCCTTTTCTTTTTTTCGTTCATCGAGAATGTTTTTCCGCCTTCACCGAGTGATCTGGTTGTAGTAATAGGCGGTTCGATTGTATCCCAGGGAGCCATTCACTTCATCCCCACGCTTATCGTTACAACATTGGGAAGCTTGCTGGGATTCATGACCCTCTATTTTGTGGGATCCCAGCTTGATAAAAAAATAATCAGGGCGGGCAAAATAAAATATATTTCGGTTAAGGCTCTCGACAAGGCGGAAAACTGGTTCAATAAATACGGCTATTTCGTGATACTGATAAACAGATTCCTGCCCGGTACCCGGTCGGTTATTTCACTTTTTTCCGGATTGAGCGGACTGGCGGTTAAAAGGACAATACTGCTGGCCGGTATCAGTGCTTTTGTTTGGAATTCGATAATCATTTACCTTGGAATGCTTTTCGGGGACAATGTTGAAGCTGTGGACGGCTATCTTACCTCCTACAGCAATATCGTTCTTATTCTTACCGGGGTAGCTGCCGTAATTGCCTTAATTATGTATTTTATTAAAAAAAGGAGACGCGGGAATTGAGTTTTTTATTTTTCGGGAAAAAAAAATCGCTGTCATCCGACTTTAAAAAGAAAAGAAACCAGGAAAGATTGATGCTTGTATTAAGCGGCATTCTGATGGGTGTTTCATTTCCGCCTTTTCCTTTCCCCTTCCAGCTTCTGATGTTTACTGGACTGATTCCATTATTCATAGTTATCGAAAAAAGAGAAAAACTGATTGATATTAACAGGGCTGTTTACCTGTTCGGGTTTGTTTTCAGTCTGATCACACTATACTGGGTGGGAAGCTGGCAAAAAGAATCGGATCCTTTTCTGATGATATCGGGAGTACTGCTGGTGTTTGTAAACCCGGTGTTCTTCATGATCCCTTCAACACTGCTGTATTTTTCAAGGAATATTTTCAACAGAAGTGTATCCTTATGCCTGCTGCCCTTCTTCTGGATAACTTACGAGTACCTTTATATGCTCACCGACTTAAGTTTTCCATGGCTTATTTTAGGCGGCGGATTATCAAAATTCATTAACTATATACAGATAGCAGACATCATAGGAACGCTGGGTCTTTCGCTGCTGGTTGTTTTAATAAATGTACTTTTATATAAAGCACTCATCTCTTATAAAGTTAGCGGAAGAAAATTATTATGGAACGGCGGTGCTGCCTTATTACTGATTTTGATTCCATTGATATACGGCAATCTTATCCTGTCCGGTTATAAATTATCGCAGAGAACTGTGACGGCAGGGATCATTCAGCCCAATATTAATCCATGGGATAAATGGACCGGCGGAAACCTGGATGATCTTGCGGAACTTAACCTTGAACTCTCGCAGCAGGCAATAAACGAAGGTGCGGAAATATTATTCTGGCCTGAAACTGCTTTACCAGTATATTTATTCGGCGGGGCATTTCCATCCACTGCAAACAGGATTGTGAATTTTATAACCGAGAGAAACATTTTCCTTCTTACCGGAATGCCTCATGTAAGGTTCTATGATAAAAGTGAAGTGATTCCTGGAGACGCCAAATATTCTGAAAAAAGCGAATACTATTATCAGACTTATAATGCCGTGCTGCTAATAGCACCCGCACAGGGGGTGGTTCAGCATTACGGAAAAATGAAACTTGTTCCATTCGGCGAGAGGGTTCCCTTTGCTGATGAACTGCCGTTTTTAAAGGATCTCATAAAATGGGGTGTAGGCATCAGCGGATGGAATGTAGGTAAGGATACCACCATATTTAAAGCTGTAATAAACAATGATGATACTATCCGGATAAACGGGCTGGTTTGTTATGAATCGATATATCCCTATTTTATTTCCGGGTTCACCAGAAAGAATACAGATCTTATAGCTATTGTTACAAACGACAGCTGGTACGGAAATTCAAGCGGCCCTTATCAGCATAAGGAATTTGCAGTTTTGCGTGCTGTTGAGAACCGGAAATCCGTAATAAGGTGTGCAAACGGCGGTATAAGTACAATTATTGATCCGCTGGGCAGAACGGTTAAAGAAACGGAAATGTTCACCAGGACAGTTCTTACAGGCAAGGTAGTGCTGCAGGAGGGAAAAACTTTCTTTACGGAAAATTCGCTGCTGTTACCCTTGCCGGCTTCAGCATTCTCATTGTTTGTTGCCGGTATCTTCTTTTTCAAGAAACTTAAAGTTTTGTTAAAGATTTAAAGTAAAAATTTGATTAATTTTTCATATAAAGTTATTGCACAAAAATGAAATTTATAGATCTTCGAAGCGACACAGTTACAAAACCCACCCCTGAAATGCGCGAGGTTATGTTCGAGGCTGAAGTTGGTGATGATGTTTATGGTGAGGATCCTTCCGTAAACGAGCTTCAGAGATATGCAGCAGAGCTTCTCGGAAAAGAAGCGGCACTTTTTGTTTCAAGCGGTGTGATGGGCAACCAGATATGCCTGAATGTTCTGACCGAACCGGGGGATGAAATAATCTGTGAAAAGGATGCCCACATATTTAATTATGAATCAGGCTCTCCCGCTGTTTTAAGCGGTGTACAGCTCTTCCCTGTTGCGGGTAAAAGAGGTGTTATAACACCGCAGCTTGTTGAAGAAGCTATTCGTCCCGCCGGTGCATATTACATGCCCAGAACAAAAGTAATTGCAGTTGAAAATACCCATAACCGTGCGGGGGGAGCTGTTTTCCCCATCGACGTTATTAAGGATTTAAAGGAGCTTGCTGATAAATACAGTCTCTTTTTTCACATGGACGGCGCACGTATATGGAATGCATCTGTTGCTACCGGCATTCCTGTAAAGGAGTATGCATCATATTTCGATACTATTTCGTGCTGTCTTTCAAAAGCGCTGGGCGCACCTGTAGGATCCATAATTGCAGGCAGCAGGGATTTGATAAAAAAGGCATTCAGGATCCGCAAAGCCTGGGGCGGGGGGATGCGGCAGTCGGGCATACTTGCAGCGGCAGGATTATATGCGTTAAAAAACAATATCGGCAGGCTGAGCGAGGATCATGAAAAAGCAAAAATCCTGGCCGGATGCCTGGCTTCACTGCCATCGGTTGAATTCAATCCCGATGATGTTGAAACAAATATTATAATCTTCAAGCCGCAAAGACTGAATGTTGAGGAGGCTATTAAAAAATGTATGGAGAAGGGGCTCCTTATCTCGATGGGAAAAAAAGATTCGATCAGAATTATCACCCATCTCGATGCATCTTTCGATGAGATAGAAACT
The DNA here is from genome assembly GCA_002435365.1 of Ignavibacteriales bacterium UBA6490. Classification (GTDB taxonomy): domain Bacteria; phylum Bacteroidota; class Ignavibacteria; order Ignavibacteriales; family Ignavibacteriaceae; genus UBA6490. The sequence goes on along the minus strand of DJMM01000098.1, from coordinate 16,853 downwards.
GCAGTAAAAATACTTAAGGAAGTTTTCAGCTGATATGAACAAAAATCTGTTTAATCATAAAATTGATATCCGGGTACGCTTTTATGAAGTGGATATGCTCGGTGTGTGCAATAATGCGGTATATATAAATTACTTCGAACAGGCACGTCTGGAATACATTAAGGAGCTGGGACTTATTCCAAAGGGGGGGTTATTTTCAGACGGCAGGCTGTTTTTTATTGTAAGGAATGAAATAAACTATCTGGGTCACGCACGGTTTGACGACGAACTGACGGTATACTCCAGGATTGCATATATTAAAAATTCAAGTTTCGGATTTGAGCATATTGTTGAAAACAAGCAGAACGGAAAAATAATTGCAGAAGGTTCGGGTGTTATTGCACAGGTCGATCCTGAAACAAGAGCATCCACTCCTCTGGCCGATAGTTTTATAGAAAAGATAAAGAATTACGAGAAACAGCTAGAGATACTAAGATAATTGCGTAAAATTGTTTTTGATATTGAAACTACCTGCTTCCCGTTTGAAAGTCTTTCAGATTCGCAGAAAGAGTACATTCTCCGCTATCCGGAAAAGGAAAAAGATGAGGAACTGAGGCTTCAGAAAAAGGAGGAAGCGTTAAGGTATCTTAATTTATATCCGTTTACGGCAAAAATAATTGCAATCGGGATAATGGATATACTAAAAGAAAAAAGATTTGTATATTACGAGAGCCTTGCCGGGGAAGAATTTATTTCTGAAGATATCCACTATAAGGGTCTGGATGAGGCGGAAATGATCAGGTCGTTCTGGCGGATCACTGAGGTAGCAGACCAGGTTATTTCATTTAACGGGCGCGGTTTTGATGTGCCGTTTCTTATGATAAGATCGGCGGTTAATAAAATAAAGCCGTCCAGGAATCTTCTCGGCAGCCGGTTCGACAGCACTTGTCATGTTGATCTTCTGGAGCAATTTTCATTTTACGGATTGATTAAAAAATTCAATCTCGATTTCTACTGCCGGTCGTTCGGTATAGCCTCTCCCAAAGCCGGCGAAATAAACGGAATGGAAGTTCCCCGCTATTACCAGGAGGGACGGATTAAAGAAATTGCAAAGTACTGTGCGGAGGATGTTTCTGCAACTTTTGAACTTTATAAAATATGGAACGAATATTTAAATATTACGGAGAAGTAGTGGTGCGATTCTTAAAAATATACACTTTAACCTTAGTATTGATTTATGCAAATGTATGCGGATGCCAGGAACAGCAAAAGGATAATCCTGCAGAAAAAGGAGGTGTAGAGCTCAAATTTACATATTATAAAGGAGGAGCAACTGAAACCGAATCAGAATATGTAAACGGCGTACGTCACGGATACAGAAAATTCTTCAGTGAAGACGGGAAGCTGGAATCTGTATCAAACTATGTTAACGGTAAACGGGAAGGTGCAATGAAATCATTTTATCCTGACGGCTCACTGAGAATGTCGGGAATGTTTATCAATGACAGACTTGACGGGGAGGTAATCAGCTATTACCCCAACGGAAAGCTGGAATCAAAGAAGATTTATGAAAACGGCAGAATGATTTCTAATGCTCATTATACAGTTGAAGGAAAACTTGAATACGAAGATAAATTTTAATTAACCTATTTCACCCAGTAACATTTGGACCTTAATATGAAAAAACCCAGTCTACTGTTGTTTGTCCTGCTTACAATGCAGATCTCCTTTGCACAGAGTTCACCAGTAATCCAGGAAATTTTAAACAGCGTTAACCAGGATTCTGTAGTATACTTTGTAAAAGAATTAAGCGGTAACGTATCTACGGTTATCAATGGTTCCCCGTATACTATTGCATCAAGACATTATGCTCAGCCCGGAAATAATATGGCCATAGCATATATTAAACAAAAGCTAGATTCATACGGATTAACTACAACAATACAGCCTTTCACTTCCACAGGAAATAACGGCAATAATGTTTATGGCGTTAAAACCGGTACATTATACCCCAACAAAAAATATATAATTTGTGCTCATATGGATGATATGCCTTCCGGAACACTGGCACCAGGTGCAGATGATAATGCAAGCGGCACAGCTGCAGTGATTGAGACAGCCAGGCTACTCAAGAATTATGAATCTCCCTATACACTCGTTTTTGCTTTATGGGATGAGGAGGAACGGGGACTGTATGGAAGCGCTTATTACGCAACCCAGGCCTTTAATGCAGGTGATTCCATATTGGGAGTTATAAACCTGGATATGATAGCCTATGACAGCAATAGCGATAATGTATGCGATATTAATGTCAGGAATTACGGTAACTCATTAACCTTATCCAGTAAAATGGTTCAGTGCAATACAGATTATAATATTGGACTTAGTACTACCATCAGAAACCCCGGAACCACCTCCAGCGATCATGCTTCTTTCTGGAACAGGAATTATGGTGCAATTCTGTTAATTGAATCCAATAATGATTTCCACGCAGCATATCATACCATAAATGATAATTTATCGTATTATAATATTCCTTACTTTGTTAAAATGACGAAACTTGCGATCGCAACATTCTGTTCGCTGATACAGGTTCAATCTTTACCTGTAGAACTTGCCTCTTTCAAAGCAGAAGCTACTGCCAGCAGCGTTATCTTAACCTGGTCAACTTCTACAGAAACGAATAACAGGGGCTTTGAGATTGAACGTTCATCCGACCTTGCGTCCTGGCAGACTGTCGGTTTTGTAAACGGAAAAGGGACCACAACGGAAATAAGTAATTACTCATTTACCGACAAGTTCTACGGTACGGGCATATATTATTACAGGTTGGTTCAAAATGATTTTGACGGTACTGAAAAAGCATATGATGCTGTTCAGGTAAATTTGAATATTGTCACTTCTTATAGTCTTGACCAGAATTACCCGAATCCCTTTAATCCGGTAACAACAATTGGTTTCAGCGTACCGCAGACCTCATTTATAAGGCTGGGAGTTTACAATCTGCTTGGTGAGCAGGTTGCCCTGCTTGTAAATGAAACAAAGGAAGCCGGCAGATATGAAGTTCCGTTTGATGCATCCCAGTTAAACTCAGGAGTTTACATCTACCGTATGGAAGGTAAAGACTTTATGGATGTTAAGAAGCTTGTATTAATGAAGTAAAAATAGTTTACCCGGAAGATTAAAGGCTGCGCTCATAACGCAGCCTTTTTTTTTGCTCAATTGCTGTTGTCTGTTTTTTCACACAAGATAACATTATCCAGGTAAAGGTCGTTGTTTGAGGGAAGAATAAATGATAGCAGAATACCGGCAGCAGTAAACGGAAAAATCAGAATCAGCTGCACCAGCTGCTTTATAATTTTGTACCTTCGGGAAATCTTGTAAAAATAAGCATCTACCAGCTGTATTATACTCCGGTAATCAGTAACGGTTTTCCTTTGCTCAATAACCTTAAATCCCTTCTTTTCAAGCAGATGTTTTAGCCCGAATGAGGAATAGCGGGCATAATCAAAAGGCTGTTCATGCTCATCCCATATAAACGGAACTGTAAGCAGAAGCTTCGAGTTTAGCTTAAGGACCCTGTTCACTTCCGACAAAAAATCTTCCGGATTAAATATGTGTTCCAGCACCTGATTGCATACTGCGGAATCAAAGGATGCATCCTCAAATGGAAACCTGTCTCCGGAATAATAATAGTCTGCCTCCTTTTTGTCCTGATCGATTCCTGTGTCAAATTCAAGACCTACGTATTCAGAACAAGCAAAATATTTCTGGTATGGTTTAGTACCGCAGCCGATGTCAAGGGTCCGCCCGCTTACTGAAGCAGCAAATTCTTGTATCGCAGATGATAATCCCTGCCGGGCAATAAAAAACGGATTTGTAATCAAACCAGGTAATCCGGGATTAAACTCGTTCTGCCTTACTATTTTTTCAAGATAACTGATCATCATTCTTTCTCAACAAAAATACAGGAATAATCTGAAAAATATTCGGCATCAGATTCATCATTAAAGTTTTTAAGATATTTCCGGATCCCACAAACAGATGTTTTTCCACTGTCAGTCCACCGGTTACATTAATCAGATAATAGAAATCCTTTATTGAGAACAGGTGTATATGTCCGGTATTATACCAGTCAAATTCAAACAAAGCTTTCCTTGGCATTCTTCCTTTAAACAGCAGTTCAAGCCTGTTTTTATAAAAGCCAAGATTGGGAAATGATATGACCTGATACCTTGCAATCCTTTTCATTTCTCTTAAAAGTATTTCCGGGAACATTACCATCTGCATCGTAACGTTGCATACTGCATAGTCAAACTGATTAACTTTGAACGGAAGCGGAGCATCAATTCTTCCCTCAGTTACATCCAGCCCTTTCTGAATACATATTTCCACACCGGATCTGCTCAGTTCAATACCTTTTGCAGTCACTTTTTTTTCTTTAATAAGTCTCTGCATAAGTGATCCATTGCCGCAGCCCAGGTCAATTATATTGCTCCCTTCATTTACAAGGGAAACTACATATTTATAATCCTCACGATCATCATCAGTCCATCCCGTATAGTCGTACTGCCTGTTATCATATTTAATATTATCTTTTTTCATTCATCATGCCAGATGGTTAATAATAATTTCATTAAGCTTTTCAACCCGGTTTTTAAAGGTATGCTCCAAAAGAGTTCTCTTTTGCCCGGCCGCTGCAATTCTTGCTGACTCAGCTTTATTTTCCAACGCCCATTTTATTTTTTCCGAGCACTCTTCAGCCGAATTATACACCAGTACTTCTTCATCAGGTTTAAAAAGCTCACTAATATTCCTCTTCATATCCGTAATCAGGAGGGAGCCAACTCCGGTGATCTCGAACATTCTGCTGTTTGCTGCATAATCACCGGCAACACCGCCATGGGTATTTAGTCCGATCCTGGCTTTGCATATTTCACGGAACATATCATATCCGTAAACCGCCGATTTAAGTGAGTTCATGAAAGTTTCGGAGAGCTTCAGATTCCCGGGCATTTCTGAGAGTGATGCCGTCTTTTTTAAGACAGGTATGCCAGTAAACATTTTCTCAAGACCGGCTTTTTCAAGAAGTCCTGCCAGTATGTAAGTTCCCTGCATCCCCTTAAGCTTAAACCAGGGGATATTTCTATAACCGGTGTAAATATTAATCTTGACACCCGATTTTAAAAGAGATTCAATTAGCTTTATCCTTTCGGAATGAAAGTCGCTGCTCCCTACAAAAGATCCCGCAAACATAAGATCGGTATCCTTTTCAGATGGCACAATCACCTTATTAAGGATTGAACTTTCAAAAGCATGGTTCAGTTCATAATTCTTTATTCCCTGATTGGTGAGATACCCTGTAAATTCAGGAGAACATGCACATACAAAATCAAACTCCCTGAGCGTTTCAAGATGCATTTTCGAATGCGGTGAGCACAGCCAGCCGATTATCAGCTTGACGGATGGTATGGTACTGCGTATTTTTTTTATGAACCCAGCAGGAAATGACAGACTGTCCTGAAAGAATATCACTTCAGGATTAAGTTTTTTCAACTGATGATGCAAAATGTCAGAGCCTGACAATTTCAGGTTATTTTCCTCCGCCCATTTCCTCTGAATATGGTTTGTATTCCAGATAATCTCATGCGCTTCATTTCCGAGCTTATTCATATTCGTTTTGAAAAAATCAGCCCAGCCGAATCCTTCATTAAGTATATCCTGCAGCTGAACTTCATAACTTTCAGCAATGATATCCCTCTTTTTCGGGTAATAATATTCCAGAAAGCTTCTGTAGAATGATGTCACCTTTACGAATCTGTAATTCATATCGACTATAGGCCCATTTTCATTTTTACAAGATTTATAATTTTGGTCAGCAAGATATTAAAATCTTCCGAGATCTTTAAGGTCAGCGTAAGTGCAGCAAAAACAGAGAACAATATAACGCTCCTGTATACTAAATCGATTATAAAAACAGAGTGCTGCGGGAGCACTGTATTAAGGAAAAAAACAGCTACAAGAATAACCGTCAGCCTTAGTGAATTAAAAGTAAAAGGCTGAATTCGGAATACTTTCAGAAGGAAAAGATATCTTATTATATTGAAAAGAAAGATTGCAAGTGCTGATGCAAATGCAGCACCAAGCAATCCGTAAATCGGTATAAAAATCACATTTAGAATGATACCGATTACCGCCAGGATTGTATAAAATACAAGGTCAGCCTTATAATATTTTGATGTACCTACAATCTCGCTGTTGGAACCGGTAAGAAGATCGAAAAGCTTACCTAAACCTATCCAGAAAACAACCCACTTACCTGAAATATATTCGCTGCCGTTCGGCATTATCTGAAAAATGTTGTCCAGATTCGACCATATCAGCAGAAACAGAATTCCCCCTGCAATCATCTGGTTTATGGATGATTTCTTGTATATGACTTCCAGCATCCCTATATCTTCCCTCTTGTTTGCTTCAGAGATGATGGGGATAAGAGACTGCGATAATGATCTTTTCGGTATCTCAATAACCGTGGCAATGAAAAATGCAATAGTATATACACCTGTTACGCTTAATCCGCTGTATGCTGCAAGCATCAGGCTGTCTACATTTGCAATAATGATACCGCTTGCATTACCCATCAGGATATAAACACCGAACACCAGGATGCCCTTCAGGTAGCTGCTTTTGAATATTGTGAGATTAGGTTTAAGGAACAGAGCGCCCAGTGACTTTGCATAATATACAAGCAGCAGCAGACATACTCCGTAGCCAGCAATAATAAATATTACAAAAGATCCGAAGTTTATAAGGTTAAGCAGCAGAAGTATTAATCCCGAAGTTATCACAAACTTCGTCAGGAATTCCTTAACGATATTAGGAAATACGGGCTTCTGCTGAATTACAATGTATGCATCAAATATATTTAAGAATAGCGCAATAAAAGTGAAAGGAATAAAGTAATAAAAATAATCAAGCAGCATGGGGGCATTCTCTGAATATATACCGGCAATCCCGGGTTTGAAAGCAACGAATACTGCCACAAAAAGTATATACCCGGCTGCTCCGAGCATTAATATAAAGAACAGGATGCCGTTATGCTGTTTTTCGTGATCCCTGAAATACGGAAAAAACCTCATGGGTATATTTGCAGCACCTAATGAAGCGAAAGTAGCAAACAGAAAAGTAGCATTAATCAATATCCGGATTAAACCGATCTGTTCCTTGGAAAGCACCAGCGGATAGAATATAAGGGTATTTATATACCCCAGGAAAAATCCGGCATAGGTAATAAATAAAATCCTTGCGCTTTGCCTTACTACAATACCCATCGGAATTAAGAATCCAGATTGTTTTTCAGTTCTTCCCTGATCATCATTTTTATTACATCATCAACTTTATATTCCGGAACCCAGTTAAGCTTTGCGGCAGCCTTTGATGCATCGCCGCAGCTGGAATTTATATCGGAAGGCCGCATCAGATCATTACTGAATTTCAGATATTTCCTGTAATCAAGATCAAAGTATTCAAATGCCTTGCCTGCAAATTCTTCCAGTGAAATGCTGAAGCCTGTGGCAATAACATAATCGTCGGGACTCTGCTGCTGAAGCATCATGTACATTGCTTTAACATATTCGGGAGCCCATCCCCAGTCACGCTTGATTTTAACATTACCGAGCTCAAGCTCTTTTTGTATTCCCCTGCTGATACGGATAGCACCATTAATTATTTTCTTTGTAACAAATCTGTTCGGCCTTAAAGGTGATTCGTGGTTGAATAATATCCCCGAACAGGCAAAAAGATCATAGGCTTCCCGGTAGTTTGTCACCTGCCAGAATGCAGCTGATTTGGCAACCGCATAGGGGCTGCGCGGTCTGAACGGAGTATCCTCGTTTGCAGAACCTGCACCGGTATCCCCGAAACATTCGCTGGAAGCAGCGTTATAAAATTTAACGGGCAGTTTATGAAAACGGATAACTTCCAGAATATTCAGTGAACCTATGCTGATGCTCTCAAGTGTCTCCACAGGCTGAAGAAAAGATAATCCTACCGAACTTTGCCCGGCCAGGTTGTATATCTCATCCGGTTCAATTTTCAGAATAAGCTGCATCACGCTGCGGAAATCAATCAGGGACATTGAATGAAGACTCACTCTCTCATAAATGCCGAGTTTTTTGAGTCCGTTAAAATTAGACAGGTCTGCATCCCTGGAAGTGCCGTGAACTTTATAACCCTTTTTTAAAAGCAGTTCTGCTAAATAAGAGCCATCCTGACCCGAAATACCGATTATAAGTGCCTTTTTCATATATAAGAGTTAATATTATTTGAAGGTTAAAAGTAATAAAAATTCAACATTAAATAATCTTTTTACCCTGTAAAACATCATTTTCTGCATAATATTCAGGTAAATAGAAGTATATACAATCTCATCTGCCAATAATTTTTTATCTTTGTGGGTTTTTTTATGGAAGATTATTATAAATAATGAAAGATATCCGTTACAATATACTATTTCTTGCAAGCTGGTACCCCAGCAGAGTGAACAAGGTACTGGGAATGTTCGTAAAGAGAAAAGCCGAAACCATGACCCCAAAGTGCGATGTTTCACTCATCTATGTAACAATGGATAAATCTTTGACAGGAAGAAATTACGAGGTGGATACCGTTACTGAAAATAACGTGTTTACGGTAAGGGTTTATTTCGCCCCGGTTTCATCCGGTATTATAAATAAGATATTTTTTAATTTAAGATATATAAAATCGTGGTACTACGGATACAAAGCTGTTTTAAAAAAATCCGGCAAACCCGACCTGATCCATGTCAATGTAATTGACCGCGCAGGGTATATAGCACTGCTGCTTAAATGGCTCAGGAATATCCCTTATGTAATCACCGAACACTCTACACCGGATGTCAAATTTCTTAGGGGAGAAACAAGCAGTACACATATACCGCTTTTCTTTCTGAAGAAAATTGCGGTGAGAAATGCCGCTTTTATTAATGTTGATTCCAATCCCTCAATGGAATACTGGAATAAAGCCGGATTATACGGCAACTACGGGGTGATCGGAAATGTTGTGGAGGTCCATCAGTCTTTTCTTGAAATGGAGAAAAAGAACGACGGCATAAAACGCGCTGTGCATATCTCCATGCTTATGGAAAGAAAAAATGTGGCAGACATTATAAGGGCTTATGCGCATATATACCATAAGCTCGACAGGAAAAATATTGAATTTCATGTTATCGGGGAGGGTGAGCAGAAAGCAATGTTATTAAAGCTTGCCGGGGAACTCCAGGTGCTCGACAAGTGTGTGTTCTTTCACGGTTTTGTTGACGAGAGTACAAAGCTTGAGATGATAGTTAATTCGGATTTTCATATTCTCAACAGCGACGAGGAAGGCTTTTCGGTAGTAACTGCGGAGGCAATTCTATACGGTATCCCTGTTATTGCAACAAGGTGCGGCGGTCCTGAGGATTTTGTTCCCGAAGAGGCCGGTATACTGATAAGCAGAAGGAATCTAAATGAACTTATAGAAGCGATAGTTTATATGCTTGATAATTCCGGTAAATATGATAAAAAAACTCTTCAGGAATTCGGGAAAAGCAGATTCAGTCCGGAAGTAATCCGTGAAAAAACTTATGAAGCATATAAAAAATCGATCCTGCGGTGGAGGGCAGGAAATACTCATTCGGTTATTGAAATTACTCCATCCTGGAAAGTGCTGGATGTCGGAAGCGGCCACCAGCCCAACCGCAGAGCCAACGTCATTCTTGAAAGATACCTGGAAGAAACTATCCATAGGACGACCCAGAAAGTCGAGATCCCGGATGACAAGAATATGATTATTGCAGACGCACACTTTATTCCATTTAAAGATAAAAGCTTCGATTATGTAATAGCTTCACATATTGCGGAACATGTGGATAATCCGACGGAGTTCTGCAGCGAGCTCAGACGTGTAGCCCGCAGCGGATATATAGAAACACCCGGACCATTTACAGAACTGCTGCTCCCCTCGAAATCCCATAAATGGGTAGTTAAAAAGGAGGGCCAAAACCTGGTCTTCAAACATAATCCGTATGTGAAACCTGTTTCATCAGCCTTCTTTTCGTTTTTTTATCTTAACAGGGATGGTTACAGCGAAAATACAATACATAGCAAGAATCCTGTATTAAAACTGCTGAACTGGATGCTCATAAAATTCTGGAGATTTATTCCGGGAACATTTACCATTCTTAAGTGGAATGACAGGTTCGACGCAAAGACAGAGTAATAGTTTATGTGTGATTAAGGATTTATATGAAGACTTTAATCAAAGCAAAAAAAGGCGATATCACCACCCTTGAAGTTGATGCAATAGTAAATGCTGCAAATTCATCTCTGCTGGGAGGCGGTGGAGTGGATGGAGCCATTCACCGTGCTGCCGGAAAAGAACTCTACGATTTTAACAAAAAACTGGGTGGCTGCCCCACCGGGGAAGCAAAAATTTCTCCGGGATTTAAGCTTCCGGCAAAATATATTATCCATACAGTCGGTCCTGTGTGGTACGGCGGGAATAATGACGAAGACAGACTGCTCGCTGACTGTTATAAAAATTCGCTCGTGCTGGCGGAAAAGAATAATATTAAATCAATTGCCTTTCCGGCAATCAGCACCGGAGTATACAGATTTCCCCCTGAAAGAGCTGCAGAGATAGCAGTTAAAACGGTAAGCGGATACTTAACGAAGAGTGATAATTTCACGGAAATAATCTTTATCTGCTTTGATGACGGAACCTATCAGATATATCTTGATGCCATAAAGGAAATTTAGGAATCGCTTACGGCTTCGAATTCAGTTCCTGCAGAACAGGCTTAAGATTTTTTTCTGCTGAAATTAATTACCATAATTAATAATATACCGGCCAGTGTAACCGAACTCAGAATAAGCGCTATGTACTTTCCCAAATAATAATTATCGGGATGATAAATAAATTCCACTTTATGCTTTCCGGCTGGTACAACAATTCCCATGTACCCATGATTCGCCCTGTATATCTTTTCCGCTTTGCCGTCAATTTCAGCTTTCCAGCCGGTCGGATAATAAGTGCTCCCCAGGAAAAGGAAATTATTTCCCGATGCATTCACATCCATTGATATTAACTCGGGAGCGTACCCGTTTATCTCAACATATGTTGTGCTGTCGGGAATATCCGTTTTTATCGCTTCATCAGTGAATGCAACCTGTCCGGGATCGAAACTGTTGTTTTTGATTGCATTCAAAATTCCCATTGCATCCATTTTCTCAACGGAGTTGACAAAATACGCCCTGGGAAGAGCACCCGAATTTTCATATACAAAACTTTTCCCGTCATTGTAGATTTCATTGAAACCGGGGTAGCTGAATACCTTATCCGTAATTATATACCTGGTATTAAGCATTCGCCAGAGAGTTACATTTACCGGAGAACCTAATACATCAATTATATCCTGATAGGCACGCGGTTTTATACCGGAGTAGCCGTACAAATCCTCAAGCAGGAAATATGCATGGTAATTCTGGTTCTGGTTCAGTGATCCCGGAGTACCGTCCTGTTTCATATTAAGTATTCTGAAGGGAGTCTTTTCATTTTTGCTCTTAATTGCAATAACCCAGCCGGGAGTATTGAATGCGCCCTCTACAACCGGTGCCTCTATATAGTTTGCCGCGCGCGAATCTATTCTCCACAGATCAATAACCACAAGTACTGCAATGGCAATTATCATGGCATGAGAGGTAAGACGGCCGGATATATAAAAATATGCAGCACCGAATGCCAGAGCAGTTAATCCCATGGCAAAAAGCAGATCGGTATGGAACATACTGCTCATGAAATCACCAAGCTGCATTTGAATCAAGCGTCCTCCCCTGTCACCGGAATTCTGGATATGCGATATAAACCAGTCCTTTACAGGCGAGCTTAATAAGAGGGATAGAACAAACAATCCACCGAATACAAGGGAGATGTTCCTCAGTAAATTTGTACTTTTGATCTCTTTATTCTTTCCGGCCTCGAGAATCTGCATTATACCTAAACCGGCAAGCAGGGGCAGACTGATCTGCACCAGCACCAGTATCATCGAGGGCACTCTGAATTTATTGAAGAAGGGAAAATTATAAAACATCAGATCGAACAGCACCGGCAATGTTTTTCCAAAAGAAATTAATAATGATATTCCTGCCAGCAAAGTAAGGAACTGCACAAACGGATCTTTCCTTCGCGCATAAATTCCATATAATGCAAAGAAGAAAATAACCGCACCCATATACATCGGCACATCGACGAACGGCATCTGCCCAAAATATGTCTGTACCTCCACTTCCTGTTCCTGCGACAAAGGACCTTTATAAATTACATTACCGAATCCATAATATGAGGGGACAATAAAAGTGAGTACTTCACCCGGCGAGAAGGACCAGTTGGTATGGTAATCATAAAATGCGGAGCCCGATTCTTCCGTTACACCTGTAGTTTTTTCGATTACACTTTCGGATCCCCGCGTTGAATATGGGGTGTATTCATATATCTGGGAAATTTCGTCGAAAGACATGAGCACCGCAATCACTGCCGATGCGGCAAATATTCCAAGAGATTTCAGTATCCTTAAATTCAGTTCCCTTTCTTTTTTTACAAACGTCCTTATTATATAGAACAAAAAGTATATTCCGACTGCAAACAGAATATAGAATATTATCTGAACGTGCAGGGTTATTACCATCAGGTGAAGAGCGACCACAAGCAGCAGCACTTCAAGCCATCTTATTTTGCTCTGAAACCTTATCAGCAACAGTAAAATAAACGGGAGCATTGCCAGTGCCGGAAGCTTGCTGACGTGACCAATAAACAGGAAAACAACTATTCCTGTGCTGAATGAAGTAGCAATCGATACTAGCATGCTTACCCAGGCACCCGCTTTCAGGGTTCTCATTAAAAAGAAAGAGGTGAAGGCAAGAACAAGCAGGTGGAAAGTATAAGAAGCATACTGCACACTGAAGAAGAAAGTAAAAGCTTTCTGAACCGTACTGTAAAGAACGGCAATAAAATCGAACCATCTGAAAATGCTTATTGTAGCTGTGGATGGAAATCCTCCGAAAATATATGGATTCCATAACGGCGTACCGTAAGTCTCGACGAATGTAGTATAACTCATCGATGTTACAATGTCTCCCGACTGGAATGTTTTTCCGCCGAAGTACATCGGGGCAAAAAAGATCAGAAAGAAAATAACAATTGCTGCAAGCGCTGCCGCGCTGTGATACTTCTGCGGAATTATTTTATCAAGATTAAAGCCGCTTTCATTTACCTTTTGCTTCTGCCTGGGGGCAGTTTTTCTGTTCTTTGCCATTTATTAAATCCTGTTATTTCTTTGCTATAAAATTTATGCCTGACCCGGTTTTATTTTCCGATTTGTAATCCGCATACATCATTATTACTGTAAAGGGGAACGTGACGATGTAGTAAAACGGCAGGAGTACCAGGAATATTTTGGATATATTAAGAATCTGCATAGGATATTTGATCCCCAGCCTCCAGGCCTTATCCCCCCAGAATCCGTAGGAATACCTGTATTTATAAACTTTAAACCCTGCAGGAAGTAGCTTTTCAGTCAATTCTTCAGCAGAATAACCATCCCTGGCATGTTCACCGACAAAGCTTTCATCTTCATCACCGTGTACGTCACTGCCACCGAAAATAGAGGGGGAATTAATAATAAGAAAGCCCCCGGGTTTAAGTGCCGAATAAAAATTACTGAAGACNNTAATCCAGTCTTCTTTAACATCAACTGCATAAATATCCGCGGGCTGAAGATTTTTGTACATATGCCAGGTATACTGTCCGAAACCTGTGCCTGCATCATAAATATTTATTCTGCCCGGTAAATTCTTTCTTATCTCCTTTAATTCCCTCCGGACGTACCAGGACCTCAGGAACATAATATCAAGAAGTTTATAAAACAGTATTCTGAGAAAGGGAAGATTTTTAATTACTGATGCAAAAATATTTTTAACCGGGTCGTATAACATCCTGTTTAATCTGCGGGTAAAATTGAGTTGATGAAAATGACGGATTTAATCTTATTAAAACAGAAGAATCAAATCCCGTCAATACTTAACCTTTGTCTTTTATTATATATTCACGCTCATCGATGGAATTATGGACTACCATTTCTCCAAGAAGTCCGACTGAAAATAACTGGATACCTACAATAATCAGAAGCATACCAAGGAACAGCATCGGCCGGTTGCTCAATGATTCCCCGGTGATCCATAGATAGGTCAGATACCCGTTAACGATTATTCCGGCGAGGAATGCAATAACTCCGAAAAATCCGAAGAAATGCATGGGACGCTTGATATATCTTGTGGAAAAAATGACTGTTACAAGATCGATAAAACCCTTGAAAAATCTCGAGATGCCGAATTTTGTTTTACCATACCTGCGGGGATGGTGTTTAACCGGTATTTCGCTTATAGTGAAACCGTTCCATTTTGCAAGAACGGGAAGGTAACGGTGAAGTTCGCCGTAAACTCTTAAAGTATCTGTTACTTCTTTCTTATATGATTTAAGCCCGCAGTTAAAATCATGGATCTTTATTCCGCTCAATATCCGGGTCACATAATTAAAAAATCTCGATGAATGTTTTTTAATAAATGGATCGTGGCGCACTTTTTTCCATCCGGAAACAAGATCATATCCTTCCGCCATTTTTTTAAGCAGGTTAGGTATCTCCGCCGGGTCATCCTGAAGGTCGGCATCCATTGTTACAACTACATCACCGGTAGCATTTTTAAAGCCCACCTGGAGGGCAGCAGATTTGCCGTAATTCTTCTGAAAGCTAAGGAATCTGAATCTCTTATCCTGCCTTACAATATCTTTTATAACCTTTAACGACTTATCCCTGCTGCCGTCGTCAACAAAAATAACCTCGTACGCCATATTCAGGGGTCGAACAGCTTTGCGGATCTCATGTGAAAGTGGATTTATTGATTCTTCTTCATTAAACAAGGGAATTATTATCGATAATTTCTTAAAGGAATGTCTTGCTTCCTGTTCCTGAACCGGCTTGGGTTTAAAGTATTTCCTTCTCCTGTAATGAAAAGATTTCCTGTAATTCCCCTTACCGGATGATCCTTCATCTTCCCTTCTCGGGCTGTCATCCGCAGATCCTGCATCATTTATATACTTATCGCTCACTAACTTTCCAATAAAATAAATATTAAAATCAAAGTTAACCTATTAAAAAGTCAAATACAATTTACAAACAGGCAGATTTCTAAAGGAGAAATATGAATTCCAAACCCAATCCGGTTAATTATGGCACACTGAATGCGCTTTCCGGGCCTGTTCCCTGCCCACAGGCAGCCGGATTTGGCTGCCAGTGCCGGAGGATGGGCGGAGGAATGCCGGAAGTATGTCGGGAGTAGACCCCAATTTGAATGATAGAACTTTGTAGTTTCGTATTGCTTCCATAGCACATTTTTTAGCTGTTTTGTAAATCATATATGAATCTTGACTTTTTTGTATAGATTGTTTAGGTTTGGATATAAGAATCTGATTGGATTTCAGGAAAATATATGAGCACTACTGAATTAACTGCTATTGAGGAACTTGCAAACCGTGAGTATAAGTACGGATTTGTAACCGATATCGAGACCGAAAGTCTCCCTAAAGGTCTCAATGAAGATACTATTAAGCGTCTTTCTGCCATAAAGCAGGAGCCGGAATTTATGCTAGAATGGCGGTTGAAATCTTACCGTCATTGGCTTACAATGAGCGAACCTCACTGGGCAAATCTTAAGTATAATCCGATAGATTATCAGAATATAGTTTATTATTCTGCTCCCAAGAAAAAGCCTCAGCTTAACAGTCTTGATGAAGTCGATCCGGAACTGCGGAGAACATTTGAAAAGCTTGGTATTTCACTTGATGAACAGAAAAGATTATCCGGCGTTGCAGTTGATGCGGTATTCGACAGTGTTTCGGTTGCCACCACCTTCAAGGAAAAGCTTGCGGAGCTGGGAATAATCTTCTGCCCGATATCGGAAGCCATTAAGAATCATCCTGAACTTGTTGAAAAATACCTGGGCAGCGTTGTTCCGCACACCGATAATTTTTATGCATCTCTCAATTCTGCAGTTTTCAGCGACGGTTCTTTTGTTTATGTGCCCAAAGGTGTCCGCTGTCCGATGGAGCTATCTACATATTTCAGAATTAATGCTGCTAACACCGGACAATTTGAACGAACCCTGATAATTGCCGATGAGGGCTCGTATGTAAGCTATCTTGAAGGCTGTACAGCACCGATGAGGGATGAAAATCAGCTGCATGCCGCTGTGGTAGAACTTATTGCTCTGGATAATGCACAGATAAAATACAGCACCGTACAAAACTGGTATGCGGGTGACAAGGACGGCAAGGGCGGCATCTATAATTTTGTTACAAAGCGCGGAATATGCAAAGGTGTTAATTCAAAAATTTCATGGACCCAGGTTGAAACCGGCTCAGCTATTACATGGAAATATCCGAGCTGCATTCTTCAGGGGGAAAATTCGATCGGTGAATTTTATTCTGTTGCCGTAACCAATAACATGCAGCAGGCAGATACCGGAACCAAAATGATCCATATCGGAAAAAATACAAGAAGCACGATTGTTTCCAAGGGTATTTCTGCAGGCAGAAGCAATAACAGCTACAGGGGCCAGGTTAAGATTGCAAAACGTGCTGAAAATGCCCGTAATTTTTCGCAATGCGACTCACTTCTGCTGGGTGATAAATGCGGCGCACACACCTTCCCCTATCTTGAGATAAACAATCCTTCTGCAAAGATGGAACATGAGGCCACCACCTCAAAG
>DJMM01000095.1 GCA_002435365.1 Ignavibacteriales bacterium UBA6490 | reverse complement strand
CTACCAACTGAGTTACTCCCGCATAACTTTTTCAATTTCTTAAAGAACCCGCAACCCGTAAACAATTGATAAATACGAACTCTACTTTACTATCAGCCAAAAAATTAAGGGAAGCTTTTTTAATAATATTATTACTTCGTATCTTTGTGGGCGGCGAGGGATTCGAACCCCCAAAGGCGTTTGCCAACGGATTTACAGTCCGCCCCGGCTCTCCAACTCCGGCGTCCGCCCGTTTTTAGAAACGAGCCCCAAATATATCTGTATTTCCATTTAAATGCAAGATTTAATCTCAAAATTACCCGCAGCTTTTAGTCCCATGTCTGATATCAATTGCTAACTGGTATCTATTCTGCAATTTTTCAGATGTGAAACTGTNNCTGCAGAAGCCTCAAAATTATAGTTTAGGGTATATACCAGTATCCTAAAGGGATATGGTTGCCCGTCACATGGTTAACCACCTGGTTGTGGTCATTTTTCTTCCATCCCAGCCCCTTACCCAGGATTACTTACCTAACTGACGGCCAAATTTGGCTCACAGATAGGAAGGATAGCCGGATCAATACCCTGTTTGTGTCGGAGAAAAGGTCCAATATGAACCGGTCCCGGCTCCTGAATCAGATTCCTGCTTAATTTTGAATTTTAACTGATATTATTCCTTTTTTGCACCGTTAGAATAATGAATTCTGCAATTAATGCTTCCATAATTCCCGGTCCAGGGTTCTGTACTGTATAGCCTCGCTGATATGCTGCGGCAGGATATTCAGCGAATTTTCGAGGTCTGCTATAGTCCTGCTTACCTTAAGAATTCTGTCATATGCTCTTGCCGAAAATCCCAGTTTGGTCATGGCCATTTTCATTATATCCGCCCCCGCCTGATCAAGCTTGCAATGCTGTCTTACCTCCTTTGAACCCATATCGCCGTTCGTAAAGATGTTTTTCAGTGCCGAAAACCTGGTATTCTGAATTTTTCTTGCAGCAATTACCCTGTTCCTTATATCTGCGCTGCATTCACTTTTCGCTTCGGATGAAAGCTCCTTATATTTCACCGCAGGAACTTCAATATGAATATCAATCCTGTCAAGCAGCGGACCTGATATTTTTGCCATATACCTTTGAATCTGGGGCGGCACGCATGAACAATCCCTTCCCGGATCCGTATAAAAGCCGCAGGGGCAGGGATTCATTGCCGCTGCAAGCATAAAATTTGCCGGAAAATCAAGCGATAATTTGCTTCTGCTTACAGTCACCCTTGAATCTTCAAGCGGCTGGCGCAGCACTTCAAGTACATTTTTTTTGAATTCCGGAAGCTCATCCAGAAAAAGAACACCATGATGTGAGAATGAAACTTCACCCGGTCTAGGAAAACTTCCGCCTCCCACCAGTGCCGCATCGGATACTGTGTGATGCGGACTGCGGAATGGCCTTTCCGTTACCAGGGGCTTATTTTTTGACAGAATACCTGCAACCGAATGAATTTTAGTGGTTTCAAGCGCTTCTTCAAATGACATTGGCGGAAGGATTGACGGGATTCTCTTGGCAAGCATCGTTTTTCCTGATCCGGGAGGCCCTATCATCAAAATATTATGTGCACCTGCAGCAGCTACTTCAAGAGCCCTTTTAACATTTTCCTGCCCTTTTACATCCGAAAAATCAAGCTGATAGATATTTACTTCCGCAAAAAGCTCATTCAGGTCGGTGGATATTTTCTCAATTTCAGTCTTGCAGTTCAGAAAATCGATAACTTCATTCAGTGTTTTGGCTCCGAAAACATCGATCCCCTTAACAATTGAGGCTTCTTTGGCAGATTCTTCCGGAAGAATAATCCGCTTGAATTCCTTATTTCTTGCTGCAGCGGCAATCGGCAAAACTCCTTTAACCGGTCTGAGCTGTCCGTCCAGTGCCAATTCACCCAGAAGTACGGTTTCGGGTAGCATTTCATCTTTTACAAACTCATTTGCGCTTAACAGACCTACAGCAATCGGAAGGTCATAAGCGCTCCCCTCTTTTTTAACATCTGCCGGAGCCATATTTACGGTAATTCTCTGCGGTTTCGTATGAATACCGCTGTTTTTTACGGCGGCGTGAACCCGTTCCCGGCTTTCTTTTACTGCATTATCAGGCAGACCGACTATTGTAAAACCGGGAATATTCTGATCGATATGAGTTTCTACTTCAACGATATAGGCATCGATACCGTAAGTAGCACCTGAATAAATTTTTGACAGCATAGTTCAATTTTCTATAATTTGTATAATTGATTAAATATATGCTGCCGGAATTATGAGGAATTGCTGATCCCCTGCATCTTTTTCTCCCGCTGAATTAATAAGGAACACTGTTATTCCCTTCATCAATGTATTAAGTAAAGGAACAGAAGGGTATGTTCCTGGTTCAAAATTAAATATTTATTTCGTTAAAATCATCTTTGTGGTCTGTGAAAAATCGGGTGTGCTTACCCTGCAGATATAAACGCCCGAGGAGAGTTCTCCTGCATCGAACAGGAAGTTATATTTGCCTTTAACCAGGAAGCCGTCAAAGATTTTGGCGACTTCTTTCCCCTCAAGGTCATAAACATTTATCCGCACTTCAGAATCCCTGAAAAGCTCAATATCGATGCTGGTTTTGGGATTAAAGGGATTCGGAAAATTTTGTCCCATATTAAAAGGTTCCGTAAGTCCCTGTCCAACTTTAACCAGTGAAGAATAAACCGACGAGCCATCTTTCATTAAAGCTTTTACGCGGTAATAAAGCACATCGGAATTTTCGGAGCGTCTGTCGGAAAACCTGTAAACCGCATCCTGACTTCCGTCAGCATCAATACTGTAAACTGTAATAAATCCCTTATTATTCTCCGATTTTTCAAGATTATAGAGCTGTGTCTGCTTATAATCTCCTCCGCTCCATTCAAGTTCGAATGATGAAGTAAGGATATTTATATTCAGGTCGGGACTCCTTAATCCTAAAGGTGCATCGGATTTTACGAATCTTACGTTTTCGAGCTTTGCAGTAATTCTATCCTGCGGGCTGGTCTGGGTTCCGTTATCAAAATTAAATAATCTTAAAACCTTAATTTCATCCGGAAGTGAAGTAAAATTCCTGTTTATAATAATTGAAGATACATCATCGCCGCCGGCCTCTGAAAATCTCAAGTGATCTATTATATATTTCCTTGAATTTTCATCACCGAACAAATAGGTAATTTTCCCGGGCAGTTTGTTTCCCGCCAGCTGGTTTGACGAAACCAGTTTACCGTTGCAGTAAATATTTAAAGAATTCCGTTCCGGATCTGAAGAAACTGCCAGATGGTTCCAGGTGCTGCTGCTTATGAAATAAGGATGAAGCTCCGTATTTATTAATTCGCTTTCCACTGACAGCATTCCATATGAATTAATGAAGACATCGGCCGATATTTCATCACCGCTTCTGATTTTCAGAATGGAGAGATCCTTCTCCGAAATTTTAAACCAAAAATCGGAAATAACCGGTTTTGCGGCATCACTCCCGGATTCCGATTTAAGCATGAACAAGGCTTTGGCGTTTTCAAGAAGCATTGCTTTACCGGCATATCTCCTGGGTCTGTAAAATTCAATGCCTGCAGCCTGGGAATTTCTGCTAAACAGGTAACCCTGGGCATTACCTTTTCCGGAATATGTTCCCTTGAACTTTATTATTGTACTTGAAATATTTTCCGGGATGAAGGTAAAAACAAGCTGGTACATTACATCATTGATAAGCGAGTCTTTTTTCAGGTCCAGGATTGTTTTATAGAAGGAGCCGTCACGGCTGAATTTAAGCTCTGAGCTTCTGTAGTAGGTATTGCAGACTATTTTTTTTAATTCTATCCTGTCGGCTGCTTCAATATATAATTCAAGTTTGTTTGCTGCAGGATATTGATTTGATGTAACAAGGGAAATTTCAAACGGGGTATTCCAAACAACTGAATGCGGATATGCAAGCTGAGTTCCGTTTTCCTGGGAAAACAAAACCGATGAAAATAATAAAAACAATACAGTAAAAAACTGCATCATAAATATCCTTATTTATAGCTTCTAAGGAATTCTATTCTGTCCTTCAGCTGACTGACAGGAACAAGCAGTTTGTCTTTTCCGAAAATTGCATTTTCGCGGTTAGAAAAGGCCATTTCATAATCCTTGCTCATCACAATTGCTTCCTCCGGACATACTTCTTCACATAGTCCGCAGAAGATACACCTTAACATGTTTATTTCAAAACGTTCCGGATATCTCTCTTTTTCTCTTTCTGTTTCGGAAGCCTGGATGTCGATAGCCAGCGAGGGGCAAACACGTGAGCATAAACCGCAGGCAACGCATCTTTCCTCATTATTCTCGTCGAGAACAAGCACCGGTCTTCCCCTGTATGACGGCGGCGGAACAAATTTTTCTTCAGGATATTCCATCGTATATTTCGGACGGAACATAGTTTTAAGGGTTAATGCAAGCCCTTTAATTATTTCCGGGATATATATACGTTCAAGTAAAGTTAAATCTTTTGCACGCTTTTTAACGGACATCTTTTCTCCGGTGCCTTACATTTTGAAAATCATAATTAAGGCTGCAACCCAAAGCAGGTTCAGCAGCGATAGCGGAAACATTACTTTCCATCCCAAATTCATCAGCTGATCATACCTGAATCTCGGTATAGTCCATCTTACCCACAAGAAGAAGAACAGCATGAATACAACTTTACCCACAAATGCAGCAACCTGTGCTGCCACTGCCAGCCATGGTGCCAAACCAATAGAATTTATGTCGATAAAGGGAATATTATAACCGCCAAAATAAAGAGTTACGATTAATGCTGACGCAATAAGCATATTGGCATATTCAGCAAGGAAAAATGCCGCAAATTTAAGACTGCTGTATTCTGTATGGAAGCCTCCTACAAGTTCAGGCTCAGCTTCGGGAAGATCAAACGGCAGCCTGTTTGTTTCAGCAAATGCAGATACAAGGAAAGTTATAAAGCCGATCGGCTGTATCCATGCATTCCACAGCCATGCACCCTGAGTTTCAACAATGGCAATCGGTCTCAATGATTCAGAAAGCAGAAGCACTCCGGCAACCGAAAATCCCATTGATACTTCATAGGAGATCATCTGTGCCGAGGATCTGATTCCGCCGAGCAGCGAATATTTGCTCCCGCTTGACCATCCCGCCAGGGTAATTGCATATACACCGATAGAAGTCAATGCCAGAACATACAGAATTCCGATGTTTACATCTGCAACAACAAGCGATACTGTATAGCCGAAAATCTCAAGTGAAGGTCCAAATGGGATTACCGCATAAGTGGAAAAAGCGATGAACAAAGCAATAACCGGAGCAATTGTGTGTATGGGTTTGTTTGCAGCATCAGGGACAATATCTTCCTTCAGAACAAGTTTGAATACATCTGCAAACGGCTGCAAAGCGCCCTTCCAGCCCACACGATTTGGACCAAGCCTGTCCTGCACCCATGCACTTATTTTTCTTTCAAAATAAACAAGGTAAGCTACTGACAGGAACATTATCACAATGATAACGAGCATTTTAATTAAAGTGAAACCGATAGTTATCCAGATATCCATTTTTTCTCCGCTATGCCTTTAAAGTTGGCTGTGCAATTTTTACTTTAAGGTCTGATCCGTTTTTGCCTATCAGCTCATAATCCAGACCAGCGAACTCCGGTATGCTCCGTACAATTTCATTAAACACATCTTCAGCAGTATCATATTTGAATTTATTATTAAGCTGAGCAGCGATCATTGAAATAATTTTCCAGCCTGATAATGCATCCCGCTTCCTGCCCTGCGCCCACCTGTCGTAACCTGTTCCGAATTTATCGAGACGGCTTACATTCATTCCGTCAAGTGAACGATCAGCTTCTTTTAATGCCACAGCTGGTCTCAGCCTTTGTACTCTTTTATTAAAATTGACTAAAGTACCGTTTATTTCAGCAAATGCCGCAGACGGGAAAAGTACATCTGCCATCCCGGCAGTTTTAGTCATGTTGGAGGAATGAACGATCAGAAAGTCAAGCTTACTGAACAGGGCTTCCAGGGAAGGATCCTTATCAACGATATTATCGTCCATAAGATAAACAGCTTTAATACTGCCGTTGTTTATGCCATCGGATAAATTTGAATAATTAAGATAACCGTTCATTCCGAGAAGATCAGCACCTGTGGAATTCGGAGTTACATCACTTCTTCGCAGTATATCATCACCGAAATTTTCGTCAATATATTTGTAATAGCTAATATTTTTTGTGCCTATTACCGACCTTGCAAATTTCATCAGTATATAATTGTCTTCACAGGATGCAGAGGCAGAGCCTATAAACGCAGTCTTATCCTTGTTAACAGTTTTTAATAATGAAGCAGCTTTATTAACAGCAGCATCCCAGGTTGACTGAATAAGCTCACCGCCGCTTTTTATATAGGGCATTCCGACCCTGTTCTCATTAACAAATTTAAATGTATTCAACCGGCCATGGTCACACATCCAGTAACTGTTAACTTCTTCATTCTTGCGGGGTGTTAAACGCAGGATTTCATTATTTCTTACCCAGATATCGATGTTGCACCCGCGTGAGCAGCCCTGGCATACAGAAGCCGTCGATGACATCTCCCATACCCGTGCCTTAAACCTGAAATCCCTGCTCGTCAATGCACCGACAGGACAAATATCAACAACATTCATTGAATAAGGATTATCAAGCTGCTGGCCGGGATATGTAACAATGGTTACCCTGTCCCCCCTCTTTATAAAAGTAAGCTGCGCTTCTTTCGCAATTTCATCACAAAAACGGATGCAGCGTGAACAGGATATGCATCTTTCGGCATCAAACATTACATGGGGACCAAGCTCGACTCTCTTATCCTTATGATTTTTTTCTTCAACAAACCTGCTTTCACCGGTGCCGTGCTTATATGCATAATCCTGAAGTTTGCATTCTCCGGCTTCATCGCAGATAGGACAGTCCAACGGATGATTTATAAGTATAAACTCCATCACCGCATTCCGGGCATTGATCACTTTTTCGGATCGGGTATGAACTATCATTCCTTCTGCAGCAAGGGTGGAACATGAGATTACAAGCTTGGGAAGCTTTTCTATTTCAACAAGGCAAATGCGGCAGTTGCCGGATATTGATAATTTCGGATGCCAGCAGAAGTGGGGAATTTTAATCCCGTTTTCCCGCGCTGCCTCAAGAACTGTCTGTCCTTGTTCGAATGATACTTCCTTTGAATCGATTATTAGTTTTGGCATATACTGAACCTGTTTTTATGCTGCCGGTTTTACAACTGAAGTATTGGGACTGATTATTACCCGGGTTAATCTTGTTTCATCAAGAACTTCTTCTGCCATTGATAAAATTTCATGGGCAGTAACGCTGTCAACCATTGCAATTATTTCCTCGGGAGTTATAAACCTTCCGTAATAAAATTCAGAATTAGCAAGATTAAACATGCGTGAAGTTGTATTTTCCAACCCGAGCAGCATATTTCCTTTAATATATTCTTTTGCTTTTTTTAATTCCTTATCGGAAACTTTTTTCGAGCGTATTTTTTCAAATTCCTTATAACAGATCGAAAGCGCCCTGGCAGATTGTCTCTCATTTGTCGACAAATAAACCCCGAACGACGAAATATCATAAAAAGAATTCAGGAACGTATTCAGCTGGTAAGCTATTCCGTTCTTCTCGCGCACACTCTGAAAAAGGCGAGAGCTGCTGCCTTCTCCCAGAATATGTGAAAGAACGTTAAGCGCCATTCTCTGTTTATCCTTGTAGCCGTATGTAGCACAGCCTATAATTATATGAACCTGCTGAATAGTTTTATTAATATAGTGATCACGTGCCTGATGAGGAAGTACATTTTTTCTTCTTAGATTTTTTTTGCCGAGATCCTTAATGAGATATTTATCTGTAAGATGAAGAATCTGGTCGTGGCTTATTTGTCCGGAAGCGGCAATAGTAAGATTATTGAAACCGTACATATCATTTATAAAGGCGAACAGATCATCCTGGCTGAAAGCAGAAATATTTTTTTCAGTCCCGATTATCGGGTATCCCAGCGGATTCCCCTCGTAAATTACTTCCTCAAATTTATCGAAGATAAGTTCTTCGGGATTGTCATTAATATCATTAAGTTCATCGATCACCACACCGGCTTCTTTTTTAATTTCACCGCTCTTGAATGCAGGATTCTGGATCATATCGGAGATCACATTAAATGTGCGAGGAAGATGACGGCTTAATCCCCTTCCATAATAGCAGGTATGTTCTTTTGAGGTAAACGCATTTAGATAACCGCCATATGCCTCAATTTCTTCAGCTATTTTTCTTGCAGAACGGGTTTTAGTGCCTTTAAACAGCATATGTTCAATAAAATGGGTTATGCCGTTGTTTTTTCTGCTTTCGTCTCTGGAGCCCACATTGAAGCAAAATCCCAGTGAAAATGACTGAACATGGGGAATATGTTCTGTTATTACCTTAATACCATTCGGCAGCTGTGTCTTTTTATAATTATTCAAAATCTCGTTGTCTGTATAATTTTTCAGAATTGCAAATATAGATAAAGAAGGAAAGAGGTGCAAAGTCCAAATATTAACAATAATTTTTACTCTCATTGCCTTCGTATTCTGATTCTCCGGGCCTTATCTTCCTGCATTCCCTGCACACATCGCGCACACATCCAGCCAATTTTAGCCTTCTGTACCGAAGAAATGAGCTGGGACAGTAATAGGATCAGAAAAAGGATAACCCTATCAGTTCAGCATGGCATCACAATTCCTTTTTATAATAGAAATATTTCTGACCTGATGCCCGATTTTTACTATATCCCGATTATGCCGGTTATAGTTGTTAAAATAAAAAAGGCTGATTCAGATGATCAGCCTGTTTTAAGATTATTTTAAGCCGGTTTCATGCACTAAGCTTCTGTATATGAATTCTTAAATTTTTCGTAGAATTTGCCGATGCTGTTATATGCTTTCTCCAGAATCTGTTCATTGGGCAGAAATACTACCCGGAAATGCTGTGTACCGGGAACTTGTCCAAAGCCGCTTCCGGGGACAATCACAACGCCGGTTTCTGCGATAAGTTCTGCTACAAACTTCGCATCCGGATGCTCCATATGCAGGCGGGGGAATGCATAGAATGCCCCTTCCGGCTTAACACATGAAATTCCCGGAATGGCATTGAGCATATTTACAGTAACATCTCTTCTTTTTGTAAGCTTCTGCATCGCAGTCACCAGGTGCGTCTGGTCGCCTTCAAGAGCAGGCTTTATTGCATACTGCTCCGGATGGTTTGCAGATAATCTGGCACGGAGTATTTTATTTATTGCTTCGAGATAATCTGCCATCACCTTCTGCTGACCGCTTGCAATACCCCACCCTATCCTGAATCCCGGAACAAAATAATTTTTAGATAACCCGCCGAATGTAACTACGGAAACATCTTTATTAAGCGATGCGATTGATATATGTTTTTTCCCGTCGAACAGAAGCTTGTCGTAAATCTCATCGGCGAAAATAACAAGGTTATGCTCCAGCGCCAGGTTTATAATCTGGTTCAGGATTTCCACAGTATAGAGTGACCCGGTAGGATTGTTCGGATTAATAAGAATAATGGCCCTGGTCCTGGAATTGATTTTGCTTTTTATATCTTCGATATCAGGCTGCCATCCGTTTTTCTCATCAAGGTAATACGGATTTTCCATATTGCGCAGCTTGCTTGCGATTGCCGTATATAAAGGATATCCGGGAGTAGGAGTAAGTACATTTTCTCCCTCGTTTACAAGGGCTGTGAGGCATACCTCGATAGCTTCGCTTGCACCGGTGGTCACAAAAATATCAAGAACGTTGTCTATCTTTTTTCTTCCTGCCTCTCCCTCAATTGCTTTAACAGCTTCATTAATACCGCTGGAAGGAGCATAGCCGTTTTTATTCTGCAGCATTGCTTTATAGGTGGTCTCAACCACATGACGGGGGGGCTCAAAATCAAACAGGTTGGGATCCCCGATATTCAGATAAAGCAGTTCCTTTCCTGCTTTTGCTGCTTTATTTGCAATAACAATTATATCTCTTACAGCATAGGTGATATTCTCGGTGCGTTGGGCAGGTATAATTTCTTTTAACATGTCGATCTATTCTCCTGATTTCCGGAACGTAATAAAAATAACCGGTAGCAAATTATGTTTTTTGATTAATACTATCAAGCTATTTTGGATGAAAGGAATGATCATCCCTTATTCAGGGGCACTTTCAGAGGGTTCTTTTTCTTAAAATTTCGAAGAGTATTATACCTGCGGATACGGATACATTTAACGACTGTATATTTCCGCGCATGGGGATCCTGATAAGCTGATCGCAGTTCTCTGCAGTAAGTCTTCTTATTCCTTTCTCCTCATTCCCGAAAATTACTGCAGCCGGCACCTTGAAATCAGGTTCGGTATAATTTATTGCATTTTCAAGGGAGCTTCCGAAAATCCAGAAATTATTATCCTTTAAAATTTTTATGGTATTGGCGAGATTGCCGACAGTGCATATTTTCATATGCTCGGCAGCGCCAGCAGAAATTTTTATTACAGTCTCATTCACCGGTGCACTGTTATGCTGTGTAATTATAACTGCATCAGCACCGCAGCATTCTGCAGTTCTTATAATTGCACCAACATTATGGGGATCCTGCACAGAATCAAGAATAACATATAGAGGGTACTCTGATCTATGTGGAGATGAAAGAATTTCTTCTATTGTAAAAAATCTGAAACTGCTTACCCGCGCAATTACCCCCTGCGTATTTTGATTATCGGATAATCCGGAAAATTTGTCGTGCGACAGTTCACTGATCTTTATCCCCCGCTTTTTCGCAGCAATTCTTATCGCATTAATTATTCCTCCATGCTGACCATAAGAAAGAAATACCTGCTCTATTTCTTTATCCGAGTTTAGTGCTTCAAGAACAGGTTTTCTTCCGATTATTAAAGTCATATGTTCAGGATTTCCCTTTGCTTTTCTGTTCTTTCTTCGTTCCCGGCTTCAGTGGAAGCGGGGTAAATCTTTTCAGGTTTTTTCCCCTTGTAAAATAAATGATGCCGGCAAGGCCGATGATAATAAGTCCGGCAGAGATCAGCTGTGCCTCACTCAGATCAAAAAGAAGCCTGGGATTAAGTCTTATAAACTCGACAAGGAATCTGGACAGTCCTGAAAAAACAAAATAGACCATAAAAAGCTTCCCGTCTGCCCACGGCTTTTTTCTAAGCTTCCAGAGAATGAAAAATATAATAAGGGCAGCAAGGAATTCATAAATCGGGGTGGGGTGAAGCGGTGTATTATCAGGAACAATTCCGCCTGGGTAATTTTGCGCTATTTCGCTTCCCCTGAACATCGCTGAAGGGGGCACCGTTCCATTTTCATAATTTGTTCCCCAGGGCAGAGTTGTTGGAATTCCATAATCACCATCTCCTGCAAGGTGGCAGCCAATTCTTCCAATGCCGTAAGCAATTGCAAGTGAGGGTGAAGCGGCATCCGCAATATAAAGGAACGGAATTTTCTTTATCCTTAAATAAACCCAGATTGCAATTATTGCCAGGATAAGTCCGCCGTAAAAAGTTAATCCGCCGGGATTGAATGCCATCCCCAGGGGATCATCAATAAAGCTGCTCCAGTTCTCGATAAGATGAAAGAGCTTTCCGCCGACAATTCCGAAGATAATCGCTAACAGGGTTATTTCCGTAGCGAGGTTGGGTGAAAGGTTTTTTCTTTTTATTTCCTCGGTAAGTATATAGCTTCCCACTATAAATGCTATTCCAAGCATCAGCCCGTAGCTGTATACTGTAAAGGGACCTATTTTAAATAATTCAGGATACATTTTAATCCTTATAAACTAATTTCTGTTTTTACTGCCCTGAACATCTGTTCCATATCATCCTTATCTATTAATACCTGTCCGCCGGAACTCATATCCTTAAGAACTATTTTGTTCGTTTTATATTCATCCCCGCCGATAAAGATAACAAACCTTGCATTATATTTATTTGCTTCGCGCATCTGTGCCTTTACGCTGCGTCCAAGGTAGTCAAAATCCACAGATAAATTTTTCTTCCTTAAAAACAATGCAGTACTTACAGCTTCCCGGGTAAGCTGCCGGTCAACCAGAACTATATACACATCGATTTTTTCATCCGGTGGCGTTAAAGATTTTTCGTTTTCGCATGCCAGCAGTATTCTTTCCATTCCTGCTGCAAAACCTGTAGCCGGTGCAGGAGTGCCTCCCAGCTGTTCGATCAGCAGATCATATCTTCCGCCGCCGCACAGCGCATTCTGCGAACCCACCTTGCCGCTGATTACTTCAAAAGTTGCTTTTGTATAATAATCAAGTCCCCTTACCAGTTTAGGATCAACCTGAAAAGGAATACCGGATAGTGTAAGAACATTCTTTAAAGTTTCAAAATCCTGCCGGCTTTCCTCATCGATATGATCGATAAGGAGCGGCGCATCTTTTAGTATCTCCTGGTCGCTTTCAACTTTGCTGTCGAACAGCCTGAGGATATTTGTATCAAATCTTTTCCTGGAATCCTCACTAAGCCTGCTCTTTTTACCGGACAGAAAATTCCGCAGCAGGGTTTTATATTTTTCCCTCGATTCGGGGATGCCCAGTGAATTAATCTTCACGGAAAGATGCTTTAATCCCAGTCCGGTCAGAATTTCATAAACCATTTGTATCATCTCTGCATCAAGTAAAGGAGAGCTGCTTCCAATAGCTTCCGCACCGAACTGATGAAACTGTCTCTGCCTTCCGGCCTGGGGGGTTTCCTTTCTGAACATCGGCGAGATATAAAAAAGCTTGTTAAGAGACTGCTGCTTCCCCAGAGAATGTTCAATATATGCTCTTACAACTGCTGCCGTCATTTCCGGTTTCAGGGTCATACTGTTTCCGGCAGTATCTGTAAAAGAATACATTTCTTTTCCCACAATATCGGTATCCTCGCCTATGCCGCGTGCAAACAGCTCGGTCTTTTCAAATACCGGTGTACGTATTTCTTTATAGTTATAGTTAGTGAAGGTTTTAATTACCCGTTCTTCCAGCATCTTCCAGATTGCCGCTTCCGAAGGGAGTATATCTTTAGTGCCAGTTATAGCTTTTATCATACTGAAGTTATTGAGAAGTATATTAATTGAACGGATGTACTAAACATCAAAATAATTTTCTTCTTCGTTCCTGAACATCGACAGGATTTCATCGCTTGAACCTGCTTCTACAAGGGCCGCCCTGAATTCATCCTTGTTCATCATCCTGGAAATCCGGCTTAAAAGTTTTATATGAGTGCTGACAAGGTTCTCTTTTCCCACCAGCAGAAATACAAGATTAACCGGCTGATTATCAAGCGCCTGGTATTCGATGGGGATCCTTGTTTTTCCGAAAGCCGCCAGAATTTCATTCACTGAATTTGTCTTGCCATGCGGTATTGCAAAACCTTTTCCCACACCGGTCGACATTATTTTCTCCCGGTCCAGAACGCACTGCCGGACTTTTTCAATATCGGTTACCCTTGCATCATTCTTAAATAAATCAACCATCTCGTTGATTATCGCCTCTTTATTCCTGCCTTTCAGTTCTGAGATAATAACATTCTGGTTTAATAGTTCGTGTATTTTCATTGACCTCCCTGATAGACTTTCAAACGTAAAAAGAATTTCTACGCCTTATAATTTAATAATACCTGCTATGTTTATCAATTTTAATTTGGCAATACAGCACCTGCTACTCTGCATTGTGATGCTCATTGAATTTTTTCAGGCGGTACTCCAGCTGCGGGAACTGGTCTTTCCTGATCAGCGAAACACATGCCCGAATGCCTTCCAGACGCTCGCTCCCGGTAATGGATAAGGATATTGCGCTTATTCCGTAATACATTAATTCCTCCAGCAGTTCCTCTCCTGAATATCCCGGATAGGCAACTGTAAAATAAAAACCGTCGGCTATGGGATTATTCTCATCCATATCGTAAACTATTTTGAAACCGTTATCTGTGAACAGTTTTTTCATAACTGCCGCCTTATCACGGTATTCCTTAAGCTCCTCCACAAAATCAAATGTGCCGTCGTTTGCAGCTTTAAGCATCGCCGCAAGCGCGTACTGCGCTGAATGACAAACACCCGAGGAAAGGCTGTATAAGGTTCCGAATATCATGGCATTGCCGAACAGATCTGATGTGTAATATTTTTTAAGCGCCGGCGAGCTTATGTTGAATACCTTTTCGGAGATTATCATCATTCCGATCCTCTCCCCGGCATAGCTGAATGCCTTTGAGCTGGAGATGAATAAAATATAATTACCGGTATACCGTGCAGCGGAGGGCTGGAACGGAGGGACTCCGGGTTTGGAAAGATCGTTCCTGAAATCCATGGCAATGTAGGCAAGATCCTCCAGGATTATTACATTATACTTATCTGCAAGCTCCGCAATTACTTTCAGCTCCTTTTCCGTGAAACAGATCCAGGAAGGATTATTGGGATTGGAATACAGTATCGATGAGATATCCCCCTTTTTCAGGTATCCCTCGATTTTTTCCTTCAGCTTGTCGCCGCGGTAATTGTAAACATCGAACGATTCATATTTTAAGCCGAGCACATTTACCTGCTGTTTGTGAACCGGGAAGCCGGGATCCAGGAAAAGTGTTTTTGTTTTTCCTTCCCATATTCTGTTTACCGTCATCAGAGCGGCAAATCCTGCCTGCATCGAACCTACAGTGGGAACGCAGTATTCTGCATTCACATCGAGATTAATAAAAAGCTTAACAAACCGCGAAGCTTCGGTTTTTAACCTGGGCACTCCCTGTATATCAGGATAAATTGCAGGAACGCCGCTTTTTATGGCTTCAATTTCTGCGCTGGTACCGATCTTCGAAGGCGGTAGCCCCGGAATTCCCATTTCCATTCTTATGAATTCTATCCCCGATTCAGTCTGTATGCCGTCAATTATCTTTTTTATCTCGCGGATGGATGCCCGGCCGACATTTTTTATCCTGCTTTTTTCGATATTCGATTTTACTATCCGGGGATCTATGGGAGTGTCTTTATGCAAGGATTCGGTTTTCATATTTTAATCCACATTGAGTAATAGGGAGAAATTTTCAGCGCAAAATAGGAATTATCTGCCTAAAACAGAAGATGCTCTTTCCATTTTTTTATGTAAATTAAATTAATATGTTTACTAAAATTTATCCGAGGTATAAAATTGCTTAAATCTTTTCTGCTGGTTATCGGTTTGTCAGTAATTATTTACTCGCAGGACAGCACTTTCCAGAAAATAATGAGAATGAAGGATTCCGTTTCTGTACAGAATATCACAAATCATATAAATAATCTTTCCTTTGCAGGGGGATATCAAAGCAGGGTAACCTTTACGCCCGGCAACGATTCCGCTGCAGTATATATAAAAAACGAGTTCGATAAAATTCCAGGACTTATTGCATACCTCGATACTTTTTATGTCCCCGGAGCGGCAGCTCCATATAATGTAAAACCGCAGTTCAATGTGATTGCCGAAATCCCTGGTAAAATAAATCCCGAAAAACAATTCATCGTTGGTGCACATTATGACTGTTCCGCAAGCAGGATGGGAACGCAGGTATGGCAGCAGCAGTGGTATACAATTAAAGCTCCCGGTGCGGATGATAATGCCACCGGGGTTGCATCAATAATTGAAATGGCCCGTCTGCTGTGCGATACCTCCATCGGATTTGTTAATAATCATACAATAAAACTTATTGCCTATGCCGCGGAGGAATACAATCCAACTTATGAAGGGCATCACCTTGGAAGCATCAAGCATGCCGGCGATGCCAAGCTGAATAATGATCAGATCGTGGGAATGATCTCTGTGGATATGGTGGGCTATAATGATAATTATTCCTATACCGCCATAGTTTCCGATGCAGCATCAACTTTTATCGGTCAGAAAATGATCGAATCCCGGAGCAGATTCAATATCCCTGTAATCACCAATAATCCCCCTTTCCCTTATGCAAATTACAGCGACCATCAGTCGTACCTGGATGAAGGATACAATGCCGTGCTGCTGATCGAAAATGCCCCGCCCTGGAACGACGGGATTTACTATACTGCAAACTCGTACTATCATAAATCCTCCGATACCGCCGCAACCGTGAATATGGAGCTTACCGCCAGGGTTGCACAGCTGGCGCTTGTTACAACAGCCTCGTTTGCAGCAGTATTAAGCGATGCTGCGGATGACGAGTTTTTACCTGGAGAATTTTATTTAGCGCAGAATTACCCCAACCCCTTCAATCCTGTTACAACCATCAGGTTCAATCTGCCGGAAGATGCAGCGGTTCAGCTTAAGGTTTATGACATGCTCGGCAATGAAACAGCAGTGCTGATCGACGGCTTTATACGCAGCGGTATCCACGAAGAACAGTTCGATGCATCCCATCTTTCCAGCGGTATGTATATTTACAGATTAACATCTGACAGGCTAAGCGCATCCGGTAAAATGATCCTGATCAAATAATTTAATTTACAGGCTTTTAAAAAAAGAACAGGCTGCATCCGTACTTAACGATGCAGCCTGTCTGATTATAAGTTCAGTAATAAAACTGAATTTACTTCATCAGTACCATCTTCTTAACTGAAGTATGATTCCCGGCTGTAACTTTATAATAGTATACGCCTGAATTCAAACCGGATGCGTTGAAGCTGACCGAATGAATGCCGGCCTTCAATGTTCCGTTCTGAACAACGCTAACGCTTTCGCCGATTGCGTTGAATACTTCTACTTTTACAAGCTCATCCGAAGGGATACTGAACTTAATATTTGTTACAGGATTGAACGGGTTTGGATAATTCTGTTCAACCGCAAACTGCAGGGGAATGCTGAGGTCGGCCTCAATTACGTTGGAATATTCGAAGCTGCCGTCGTAATCAAGCTGTTTCAGACGGTAGTAAGCAATACCATTTACATCCGGCTGATCGCTGAACGAATAATTATGCTTTTCAGCAGAGGTGCCTGCACCATTAACGAAAGCAACATTCTCGAAGGAAGAATTGTCCATGCTTCTCTGAACTTCAAAGCCTCGGTTATTGATCTCGGTTGCAGTTGACCAGTTAAGAACAACTGTTCTGCCTGAAACATTTGCCGTAAAGGATGTAAGCTCTACCGGAATTACGGAATAGTCGGCAAGATCGACAAACTGGCAGTTGGTTGCCGCATAAATTGTCCTGATCAGTGCGCCGGTTTCCCGGTTGATCTCATGAACGCCACCGCCGTTGGTAACCATATAGGATCCTGAGCCGAGCGGATAACTGCCCCTGATACCGGTTACTGCAGTAAGAAAGGAAAGCTGGGTTCCGGCAGAATCATAAATTGCAAGACCGGATGGTATGGAAAATACCGCCACTGCAACATCATTACCCGGAAATGCCGATACCTGCTGCGGGAACTGAATGCCCGAGCAGAATGTGCCGAGCAGATTTCCGCTGAAGTCGTACTTTAAAACCGCGTCACTGGTGGAACCGGATACCAGTATATCATTCTGGCGCACAAGTATGCCGAAAGGACTAACTATAGTGCCCGCTGGGATAAAGTTACCAAGATAAACGCCGTCTTTATCAAAACGAGTTATAGCGTTTTGGTTAGCGCTGCTTCCCACCGCAACCAGCAGATCACCATTTGTCGGATGATAGGCATGACCTCGGATGTTATCCAGTATTGATGTATTAGGTCCGCCCGCAGGAGCATAAATCTGAGAAAAAACACCGCTGGTATCATACTTAACGACAATATCTGTTATCTGATCGGATACGCTTATGAAACCAAGCGGATTCAGCAGCGCCTGTTTAGGTGAAGCCAGGTGTGTAGGATCAGGTGCAATAAAATTTTCGCTTACCAGATCGCCAGTATAAGGATCGAATGCGTGCACATTGTCGTTCGTCCAGTCCGGTATCAAAAGCAGCCTGGTGCTGCTGCTGTAGCCTTTTTCAACTATGGGCTGGTCTGAATTATCAACGATCTTACCGTCGCCGTATGTTAGCCGGGCTTTGTTGAAATCGATTGATTCCTTTACTTCATCACTGCTTAAAATGCTGCCACCATCAAAAGGATTTGCAAAATTCGTTATGACACTGTAGTACAACACACCATTAGTAACAGCAATTACATCGGAAAGAAGCAATCCCGGAATATTGATGCTTACAGGAAGATTCTGCCTGACGGCTTCCTGCCTTGCAGCAAAATAGGATGAGGGATCATTTTCCTTCTGCATCAGAAGATCTTCAAACTTAAGCTGCTGTGCAGATATAGCCGGCTGAAATAAAAAGGCAATAAGAATAAAGTACAGTAGAGAACATTTTTTCATAAAACACTCCGAATAGGGTAAAAAAAATTCATCAGGAGAATCCGCTGATGTACTATTTTTAAATCTACTGTATTAGGAATAAAGATTCAACCTTAATTTTATTTTAATTGAGCTGATGTGAAAATTTAATTGAAATGCCGGTATCCGGGTATATTCAGAACCTATACCGGAAGTATACAGGTGATGGTTCAAAAAAAACCCGGTAAATGGTTTACCGGGTCCTGCATGGTAAGCTTTTACAGGAGGAGTTATTGGTCCAGGATATTTAAATGCAGGTTTGCGAAGACCAGTATCTGGGCCGCAGCCTCAGCATCATTTATGCCGGATGTCTTCGCAGAACGGGGATCCCGGAACCAGATCATTGTACCATGCATTATTCTTTGAAGCGATTCCAGTTCAGACTCAACTTCGGTGCTGGAATACTTCAGCTTGCCCTCATTTGAAATATAGGTTTTGGACATCAGGCTGCCGTCCATCATAACCGATGCTTCGGTTTTCCTGGAGCTGAGCAGAGTTTCGATGAGCATAAAAGCTTTTCTTATGGATGTTTCATATTCTGCACTGAGGTAGTCTTCAAGCACATGCTCTCTGAGATCGTCCCTTGTAAGGTACTGCTCTATCTCGCCCGACGGAAGCTTAAGATCCGCCAGCTTTTCTGCTACATAATCGATTCCTTTGGGAGTAAGGTCCACAAATTTTTTGGAAGCGAAGTTTGCGTCCTGTGAAAGAAAACCGTCCCTTTCAAGTTCGTAAACGGCAGCAAGACATTCACTGTATTCTTCTTCGGAGAGATCGGGAATACCAAAATAGTCCGCCATCGATCCGCTTATCATAGAAACAAAATCGGAGCTGCAGATGCAGGAGCTGCCGGAGTGCCTGCTTATGTAAAGAGTCTTAAGAAACATCTTTTTAAGCAGTTCACGGGAAAGCGGCCGGGGTACAGACAATTTCACATTCCTTTCATATTATTAATAATTACGATATTTTTAATTATTTCAAATCCGGAAGAATAGTTACACAGATAGTCTGTTAGTCATCTGGTTTCTGTGAACAACATAAAAATGTAAATATTGATTTGAAATAAGGGATTTCCTTATTTTATATATCAAAAAACCTTAAAAACTGAAGCGATAATGAAAATCGGCAAATATGAGCTTTATCCTGTAAACAGCGGCTTCTTTTCGCTCGACGGAGGCGCCATGTTCGGCGTAATTCCCCGCCCCCTGTGGGAAAAAACAAACCCGCCCGACAGCCGCAACCGTATCCGGCTGGCTACCCGCTGCCTGCTCCTTAAATCCCCCTCCGGCAATATCCTTATCGATAACGGCATGGGAAATAAGAGCGATGAAAAGGCGAAGGATATTTATAATATTGACCAGGATGAATTTTCGCTTGAAAAATCGCTGGCCGGTATCGGTCTGCATAAGGACGATATCACCGCAGTGATACTTACTCACCTGCATTTCGACCACTGCGGCGGCTCTACCGAATATGAGAAAGGACGGATCGTTCCTTCTTTCAAAAATGCCAAATATTATGTGTCCAGGAAAAATTACGACTGGGCTGTTATGGCCTCCGAGCGGGACAGGGCCAGCTATATCAAAGATAATTTTGTTCCCCTTGCTGAAGAAGGCTTAATTACCTTTCTTAACGGCAATACTTTCGATGACGGCATTGAGCTTATCGAAATGAACGGGCATACGTTCGGAATGAACCTTGTTAAAATATCTGATTCATCCGGTACGCTGCTCTATTGTGCTGACCTTCTCCCCTGCCGCGCGCACATTCCGCTTCCCTATATTATGGGCTACGACCTGCAGCCCCTTGTTACTCTCGAGGAAAAAAAGAATATTCTTGCGGCTGCTGCCGATGAAGGATGGATCCTGTTCTTCGAACATGATCCCGCTACCCCGGCTGCCAGGGCTGCCAGAACAGAAAAAGGATTTAAAGCTGATGAACTTACAGAAATCGTCTGAAATACCGGAAGAATTTTTCAGGGTGTGCAGTTTAAAGGAACTGCCGGATAAAACCGGCAAACGGTTTTTTGTAAACGATACCGACATTGCCGTCTTTAAAATAAACGGTGAGATTTTTGCATTGAGCAATACCTGCCCCCACCAGCATTCATCCGTAATTTATGACGGCATCATCGAAGACAATTATATCCTCTGCCCGGTGCATGGCTGGAAATTCAATCTTGCCAACGGTACGCTTCCAAGCGGTTCGGGCGGACTCGATTCCTACGAGGTTATCCTCTCCGGCAACGACGTGTATGTTAAAGTTATTAAAAAAGAACTGAAGTGGTAAGTCAGGAGTTGTTGAAAGCCTGGCGTTCTTAGGGGGTTCGATGTTGGGGTCATTTGATTGTCATTCGTGGTCATTCGATTGTCGTTCCGGTCTTTACGTTCACATCGATTAAATGATTGATTGATCAGCTGTTTGAATGGTTGATTGATTATCCAGCATATATTAAAAATGTGCCTGCCCCGTAAGGACAGCATATTTATAGACATATAAAACAAAATTCGTCCGAATCCCCGTACCTGCACGTCCGGCAGGCAGGGAGTATCATAATATCCTTTCACCCCGTCCCCCCGGTTTGCCTGCATGGATTACAATTTACCGCTCCGCTTCAATGCGTCCTTTAACAGGTTACCTTTCTCGTTCTTTACCCAATGTTTCATTTCAGGGAGAACTTTCTTTTCGCTGAATACAGTTATCTCTCCCGACTCTTTGTCCGATACTGCTGCGCATAGCGAGTAATCATATAAATAAATCAGCAGAACCGCTTCACCCGGTCCCGGGTAATTATTAATATCATGCGGATAAGTCGAGATAAACACATAATCATCATTTATCAGCAGCCTGTTATGACCAGTCAGGCGTTCGCTGAAAATGCCAAACTCATTGCCCAGCAGCTTTTTTATGTCGTTGTAAAGGGGCGGGTCGGCTTTTTCTATGTCGGCAAAATGCTGACCAATCAATTCATTCTCTATTTTATGATCATCCCTGACCAATTCAGGTGCCTGGTTCTGATGCACATTAACCTTTATGTGGTAATCCACTGAATCATATTTAACCTTCAGGTCAAAAAGATCATCATCTTCCGTTTTGAAATAAACCCTGCTCAGCAGCATACCCCCCTGTTTTTTAACAAGAAGCACCAGGTTTTTGGAGAGGAATTTAACCGGATATTCCGATTTAACTGTTTTTCCTGTGCTGCTTTTCATCTTCATTGTAAGATTGTCCCGGTCATCCAGATCAAAGTCTGTTATCGGCACAATTCTGGGTTTCTTATCCCGGAAACCATATACTATTCTGCTTGTTCCGTCGTTTTGAAAAGTATAGTAAATATTCCCCATAAATAAGCCGGCTTGAGCTATTAATTCCCAATCACCCGCAAGTTTCCGGTTGTTCCGGTTCTCGGCACAGGAAAATATTATAAGCAAGGATAAAAGCAGAAGAGAGAATACCGCAATTTTCGTTAAACGTTTCATCTTTCCACCCATTTATATATGATAGGACTAAGTACTACGTATATGTATGTACGTACTACTTAAGTATACCTGAAAACTACTGAAATTTGGAATATCGGAAA
>DJMM01000053.1 GCA_002435365.1 Ignavibacteriales bacterium UBA6490 | reverse complement strand
GTCATTCGTGGTCATTCATGGTCATTCAATGGTCAGACAATTGTTATTAATGACAATTGAGAGACCATTGAATATTAAACTCCCGGGGTCAGTTTCTACTCTCCGAATTCAAAAGGATAGATGAATGAAATGCGCGGCTCAATTCTTTTTATTGGCTCATAGGAAATTATTTTATCATCAGTATCCCTCACCGGTGTGAAAGTCCAGTTATATACCAAAGATACCAGGATATACTCAACCGGTTTATAACCTGTTTCAAAGAACAGGTATGACCTGTCGTCAAGTTTAACCAGGTCCTTTTCATCCTTTATATTTATCTTATCATAACCGGCTCTAACTACGAAAGGTACATTGTCGGGGGCTATCTGAGCTCCAAGGTGAAGTATTCCGCTGTCCGGGTTTTTATCTAATCTCTGGTAGCTGCCCAGGATATCGAACAACCCGATTACATTTATTCCGAGTTCGCCGTAAAAGCCGTCGCTCATATCCGTGGCGTTTTTCAGCAGGTTTGCTTTGCTCATAAATGAAGGATTTGCGGATGAGGTATCCACTTTAAATTTTTCGATTTCATAAAGTGAATTAAAATATGAAGGGAAATAATTATTGCCGTTAAATCTTCTCTCCAGCTTTGCCTGTGCTGTAAGTAAGCCAAGCGAATTAAAGTCCAGAATAATACCGGCTGCAGAACCACCGCCAAAACCGAGTATCTTTGCATAGTCATAATATATTTCAACATCAAGCATCGAGGTATTAAGGATCGGCAGTCCGATATCGGCACCGATAACAGTCATCGGGGATTCGTCATCAGTAATATTAAATTTTTTGGTGGCGGGATCAAAAATTCCGTTAACCACACCTGAGAACTCATCAAAATCCGCGGCATAGGAAAGTCCTATTTCAACCATTCCGATTACCGGTATCTCGGCAGCGGAGGTATACTGAAGAGGTCTTACAAATCCTCTTAAGCCCATCACTCCCGCTTCCCCGAATTTTGAATAGATGGATTCAAAACCGAAAGGTCCGAAATCTATATCCAGAACAAGCCCGATTTTTCTTACATCATAGGAGGGTGAATTATTATACCGGTACATTATACTTCCGTGTCCGAGGGTATGATAATCAAGTGCTCCCAGCTTAACATAAAGAGGGTCATTTTTAAGTCCATATCTAACATACCTGATAATACTCATATAATCCGAAAACTCATTGAAGTTCTCTTTTCTGATTCCGTCTTTATTTACATCCAGCCTGAGATCCAGGCCGACACCGAAATTCAGGAATGAAATTTCAGGCCGGAATCCGATTGAATAATACATTTCCCCGTCGATCCAGTTGATACCCAGACCGCCTGCAATAATTCCCTGATCAGGCCTGGGGTATTCATTAAACTGTGAATAAGCCGTAAAGGGTAAGAAAAGCAGGATTAATAAGAATTTTTTCATCGTTTAACCTTTCGGAAAATAAGCGTGTAAATATAAAAAAAGTTCTCCACTCTGATTTTACTCTCCATCGTCGTCAAGTTTATTATCCCACAAATATTTTTTTGTTTCCTTTACAAGTACACCGCTGAGCAGAATGAGCGATGCAAGGTTTGGAATGGCCATAAGGGCATTGGTGATATCTGAAAAAGACCATACTATATTCAGGGAAAGTACTGAGCCAATCATTATAAAAACCACCCACAGGTAACGGTAAGGTTTAATAACTTTTGAACCGAAAAGATATTCTGCTGCCTTCTCACCGTAATATGACCAGCCCAGGATAGTTGAAAATACGAAAGTAAGCAGGCCGAGCGTAAGTACAATTGGTCCCAGGTAGTGTATCTGAGAAAAGGCCTGTTTGGTTAAAGCAGCGCCGTTATAACCATTGACCCATTCTCCCGAATTAACAATAACAAGACCGGTGAACGCACAAACCACAACAGTATCCCAGAATGTACCGGTTGATGAAACCAGTGCCTGGCGGATCGGATTTTTTGTTTGTGCGGCAGCAGCTACAATCGGTGCGCTTCCCAGACCCGATTCATTTGAAAAAAGCCCTCTGGCAATGCCAAACCTTATAGCTTCTTTCATACCTGCACCCAGGAAACCTCCTACTACCGCATGACCGCTGAATGCTCCTTCAAATATCAGTTTAATGCTTGCCGGTATTGTCTGATAACCGATAACCAGTGCAATAGTGCAGCCGGCTACATATGTAATTGCCATAAACGGGACAAGTCTCTCGCAGACAGTTGCAATTGATTTAATTCCGCCGATTATTACTACTGCAGTTAATCCAGCCAGGGCCATTCCGGTTATCCAGGTAGGTATATTGAATGTCTCCTGGACCATGGTCGAGATGGAATTTGCCTGAACCATATTTCCGATGCCGAAAGCTGTAACCGATGTGAAAGCTGCAAACAGGATTCCTGCCCACTTCATATTAAGTCCCCGTTCAAGCACATACATGGGTCCCCCGGCCATTGTACCATCCGGCATGGTGACCCTGTATTTTACAGAAAGTAGGGCTTCGCTGAACTTTGTTGCAATTCCGAACACCCCGGTAAGCCACATCCACAGAACCGCACCAGGTCCGCCTGCAGCTACAGCTGTAGATACTCCTACAATATTCCCGGTACCTATTGTTGCGGCAAGGGCAGTAGTCAGCGCTCCGAACTGGCTGATATCTCCTTTACCCTCCTTGTTTCGCATTAAGGAAATTTTTATAGCTTTACCAATAAACCTCTGAATGAACCTTAGCCGGATTGTAAGATAAATATGGGTACCGAAAAGAAGGATTATAAGCGGGTAACCCCACATCAGATCAGCAATCTGGGAAATTAAAGATTCTATATAATACATAAAAATTCCTTTTTCCTGAGTAGAAAATTAATTTTAATTATTAAGACATAGGTGAGCCGGGGATTTACAGAAGAATTCCCGTTCAGCAGAATAAATAGTGTAAAGCACTTATTTATTTTCCGCTGATTATACTGAACATATCCTTAACCGCTTTATCAAGACCGGTTAATACTGCTCTTGCCAAAACTGCGTGACCGATACTGACCTCATCGATATCAGTGAGGTCTCTGAATATCTTCATGTTCTGATAATTAAGTCCGTGACCTGCATTTACGCCGAGCCCCAGTTTTTTGGCATGTCTTGCCGCAAGTCTAATTTTTTCAAGCTCATCAATCTGTTCCTCTTCAGAAAGTGCGTTTGCGAAAGCGCCGGTATGGATTTCAATAAAGTCGCTGTTTATTTCGGTTGAGGCATCTATCTGTTCTATCTCGGGTTCAATAAATAAAGATACTTCGATATCGTGTTTGTGAAGAATATGGATTGTGTCCTTCAGGTGTGAAATATTATCGATAACATTTATTCCGCCCTCGGTAGTTAGCTCCAGTCGTTTTTCAGGAACAATTGTAGCAAGTTCGGGTCCTACATCGCAGGCTATTTTAATTATTTCATCAGTTGCAGCCATTTCAAGATCAAGTTTGGTAGTAATAAGTTCTCTCAGAAGTCTTACATCTCTTTCGTTGATATGTCTTCTGTCTTCACGAAGATGCACAACTATCCCATCGATTCCGGCCTGTTCGGCCAGCAGGGCAGCTGCAACAGGATCCGGCAGTGTTTCGCCTCTGGCATTTCTCAAAGTAGCTATATGGTCAATGTTTAATGCAAATCTCATATTTCAACCTAAAATATTTTTGAATATGTTATAAATCGAATTAATCCCTGTTCCGTATTCACCAGTTCTGTATCTAAGTACAGACATGAGATCAACTGTAAATAATACACTGCCATGGATTAAAAATCCATAGATGATAGATCCGGTTCTTACTGCAAGAATTCCCAGTGCAATGCCAGCAGCTATTGCGCCAAAAGTTTCGGCTGCCGGTTTTCCGTTGTGCAAAATTACAAAAGGAATGGTCTGAATAAAAATAGCATAATATCCGAACTTTTCTTTCAGACCAAACAGCATATATCCTCTCCATATGAATTCCCATGCAAACATATACAGCAGAAGGCCTGCTTCAT
The DNA here is from genome assembly GCA_002435365.1 of Ignavibacteriales bacterium UBA6490. Taxonomy (GTDB): domain Bacteria; phylum Bacteroidota; class Ignavibacteria; order Ignavibacteriales; family Ignavibacteriaceae; genus UBA6490. The sequence goes on along the minus strand of DJMM01000053.1, from coordinate 2,695 downwards.
AAATTAAAAATATAATCCAGCTTTCCCTGGCGGAAAGAATATGCGGATAAATTCTTTCAAATGACGGGTATGAAGTTGCCACCCATAAAAAAGGCAGCATGATAAGATAAAAAAGAAGGGATAATTTAAAACCGGTACTATAATCCCCGGTATTTACTCCATAGCTGCTAATTTTTTCTTTGAATAAAAATTTTATAAGTACTGCAGGAAGAATGAAGAAAGAAAAAAAGTCGCCTATAAACCAGTAATAAAACTCAATCAGGTCGGCATTATCGCTGAGCTTAAAATAATCATACAGGTAGATTCTGAAGAACCGGCGGGAGGTATAGTACCAGGAGATAGTGGTAATAAGGGCAATGGAAATAAAAATAATTGCAACTTTGCGGTCTGTTTTCCGGATCTCACTAAGAAGAGTTAATAATTCTTTTCTTAAAAATTTAAACATCAGTTACTCTTTATCTTTTCTGAGCTGATCGATCATTACAGCCAGCAGAATGACAATTCCCACGATCACCTGCTGGATATATGAGCCGACATTCATGAGGTTCAGTCCATTCCTCAGTACAGCAATCAGCATTGAGCCTATAAATGTACCTGTAATAGAGCCTCTTCCGCCGAAGAAGCTTGTTCCGCCAACCGCAACTGCAGCGATTACATCAAGCTCATACATCAGACCTGCATTTGGCTGTCCCGAATTAATTCTGGAGGTAAGTATAATTCCTCCTAAAGCAGCCAGGACACCGCTGATCATATAGACTGAAATAAGAATAAGGTTTGTCTTAACTCCTGCAAGTTTTGCTGCCCGGATATTTCCGCCTACTGCATAGACATATCTTCCGAACCTTGTATATTTAAGTACCACGAATGAAACAGCAAATACTGCCAGCATTATAAATGTAGGGAAGGGGATTCCGAATATTCTTCCGTTTCCGATAAATCCAAAGGATTCAGGCAGATTCCATACCGGTCTTCCGTCAGTATAAACGAAAGCGGCACCACGCCAGATAGTCATAAGAGCAAGGGTGACTATAAACGGGGTTATATTAAAACGCGTAACAAAAAACCCGGCTATAGCTCCGGAGAAAGCCCCAACACTTAATCCTGCAAGAAGAGCTGCAGTTAAGGATATTGTAAATGAGTCGCTTATCTTCAGCACACTTGCAGAGACAACACCCACGAATGCCACCAGTGAACCAACCGACAGATCTATTCCGGCGGTTAAAATAACAAAGGTCATTCCAGCTGCAATAATTGCCGTTATCGAAACCTGGAGGGATACATTCAGGAGATTTTCTGCAGTAAAAAAGAAAGGGGAGAGCTGCGAAAAAATTATAAGCTCTGCAATAAACGCCAGCAGGATACCCGTTTCATCAGCAAGAAAATTAAGTTTCTTAAATTGTATTTGCCGCATAAAGTTTATTTCTGCAGATCATTTATATCAACAATACCAACTTCCACCGGAACTTTTGCCGGCACTTTTTTCCCGTTCAGATAATCATTGATGGTTTTAATTGTTATCTCACCAATTTTATCGGGATACTGAATTACATCTGCTTTTAGCGGACCCCCGGAAAGAATGGCTTCCACTGCCGGCTGAGTGGCATCATATCCGATAATAGAAATATCATTTCTGCCGTACTGCTGCACTGCATCAAGAGCGCCAAGTGCTGAATCATCGTTAATGCCGAATATCGCATTGAGATCCGGATTTGCCTGAAGCACGTCGGATGTCACCTGAAGAGATTTGTCCCTTACCCCCATGCCGTTTACATCGGCAGTAATTTTTATTTCCGGATAGTCCATGACCGCAGATTTGAATCCGTCCACGCGGTCGAGCACGGAAGTTATTGCAGGCTGGTTTATTATTGCAACATTTCCTTTTCCGTTCAGCAATTTGGCAAGGTATTCACCTGCTAATTTACCTCCCTGAAAATTATCCGATGCAATGTGCGTAACTATTTTTCCTTCCTCCGAGGCTATATCAGCAGTAAAAACTGGAATACCGGTATCGTTAGCTTTCTGAATTCCCAGACCGATGCCTCTTGAATCAACAGGACAAAGAATTATTGCATCCACTTTCCTTGTAATAAAATCTTCTATCTGCGCTATCTGCTTTCCAGGGTCAAACTCACCTGAAGTGATTATCAGTTCATAATTGTATTTTTCAGCTTCCCGCTGCAGACCTTCTTCAAGCTCCTTATAAAACATATGTCCTCTGGTAAGAAGACTTACACCAATAACCCTGCTGCTTTTATTTTCTTTCTTACCACAGCTGTTAATTAAAAGCGGAATGATAATAATAATTACTAGCGGTAGAAGCTTCTTCATCTCAGTAACCTTTAGGATATTTAATCTGAAAACTGGTAATTTAATTACTCAAAATAATAATTTATCTCTAAATGCGGATATATTTAAAATATGAAAGATGAATTTAAGAAATACCCTCACAGAAGGTTAAATTCCTTAACCGGTGAATGGATCTTGGTATCACCGCAGAGATGGGAACGCCCCTGGCAGGGAAAGATTGAACCTGAGACCGTAATAAGTAAAAAACATTACGATCCTGAATGTTATTTATGTCCCGGTAATAAGAGGGCAAACGGGAACAGGAATCCTGAATATAAGGACACTTTCTCATTTACAAATGACTTCGGCGCACTCCTTCCTGAAACCATAAAAGCAGCTTCGGATGAAA
>DJMM01000056.1 GCA_002435365.1 Ignavibacteriales bacterium UBA6490 | reverse complement strand
TTGCCTGCCCGAAGTTTTGTATTTTATACAAGAATCATTTTTTAATCAAAACAGAATAAGGACTCAAATGAGAGTTCAGGTTCGGTTTTTCGTTTTACATCTATTCCTGGTTCAAAGAGCTGGTTTGCTTGCTCCCTCCTCATCTGATCTACAGAATCTATATTATAAAAAGGGATATGAAATATGACTGGTCAAACCATTTCCCACTATAAGATACTCGAAAAGCTGGGCGGTGGCGGAATGGGAGTGGTTTATAAAGCACACGATATAACACTGGACCGCTTTGTAGCATTGAAATTCCTGCCCCACCATCTGACAACAAGTCCAAATGAAAAAGAGCGATTTTATCATGAAGCCCGTGCCGCGGCTGCATTAATGCATCAGAATATTGCTGTAATTTATGAGATAGGTGAGCATGAAAATCAGGTATACATTTCTATGGAATATGTTGAGGGAAAAACTCTCAAACAGATAATTAAACACGAAAGTGAATTCTTAACAATTAGTAAAGTCCTTGATATTGTAATTCAAATTTGTGAAGGATTAACTGCTGCACACGAAAAAGGAATAGTACATAGGGACATAAAGCCTGATAACATTATGCTGACTTCCAAAGGTCAGGTCAAAATAATGGATTTCGGGCTTGCGAAGATAGGAGGTGCAACAAGACTGACCCAGACAGGCTCAACTGTTGGAACTGCAGCCTACATGTCACCAGAACAGGCAAAGGGAGAAGAGGTTGACCATCGATCTGATATATTTTCGTTTGGCGCAGTTCTTTATGAAATGTTAACAATTCACATACCTTTTAAGGGTGAGTATGAATCGGCACTTATATATTCAATTTTAAGTGATGAACCATCACCAATAGCTCGTTACAATGATAAAGTTACACCGGAACTTGAACATTTAGTAATGAAAGCACTGGCAAAAAATAAGAAAGAACGTTATCAGCACGCTGATGAATTAATCGTAGACTTATATCAGGTGAAAGAAAAAGCCGAACTGAAACAAAGCAAGTCCGCAGTGATATATGAAAAAGAGAAACCCGGAAAATCGCGAAAGAAAATTGTACGCCTTTTTGCTGGTATTATATTAATTATGGTAATAATAGCAGTTGGATATTTACTTCTAAACAGAATATTGAATAATGAACAGGCGGAAGAGATAAAATCAATAGCTATTCTGCCTTTTGATGATATGAGCCCGGATAAAAGTCAGGAATATTTTTGTGACGGAATGACCGAACAGATTACCACTAATCTGAGCCGTTTACAGAATCTGAAAGTCCGCGGCCGCAACTCAGTGATGCAGTTTAAAAACACTAATAAAACAATTCCCCAGATCGCAAATGAATTGAATGTAGATTACCTGCTGGAAGGCAGTATTAGAAAAATCGCCAATCGGATACGTGTAACTGTTCAATTAATAAAAGCTGACGACGATTATCATTTATGGGCTAATGACTACGACCGTGAATTAAATGATATTTTTAATATTCAGGATGATATAGCCCAAAATGTGACGGAAATATTACTAGCCAAACTCTCAACCGCGGAGAGAGAAAAAATCAAGACAGCGGAGCCTGTAAATACAGAAGCATATGAATACCTTATGAAGGGAAAGTATTATCACAAAAAGTATCTGAATTCATCCGATATAAATAATTTCATTAACGCAGAAAAAATGCTGCTAACATCGATGACACTTGATTCAAATTATTCTACCACATATGTTGAATTGGCAGATCTTTATAATACAAAATACTGGCACACAAAAGACAGTACAGAAAAAAATAAATATCTGGATTTACAGGAAAAGTATCTTAACAGGGCTTTTGTTCTGGACTCCAGTTCTGCTGAAGTTAACGGAGTCAGGGGTTCTATATATTATTCCAGGGGGGAAAACGAGAGAGCGCTTTACTATTATAAAAAGAGTATTGAATTAGACATTAATAATATAAACAATCTTTGTGCTTTTTGTCCTTTTTTAAATGATCGGGGACTTTATGATATTTCACTAGAATATTCATTACGAATAATTGAATTGGATCCGCTTGAAATTTATGCCTATGATAAAATTATATATTCATATTGGAATATGGGGCAGCTTGATAAAGCAGAGATTTATTGTAAAAAAGCGCTTGAGATAAATCCGGATGATAATTTTTATCTTTTTTTGTATGCCCGTGTTTTGTATGATATGAAAAAATATAAGCAGTTTAATGATATCAGGATAAAGCTTGAAAAAATGGATGCCGATCCGAATTATATAAAATATTTAAGGTCGTTGCAATATATTTCTGACGGAGACAAAAAGAAGGCTTTAGAAATATATATCGGACAAGACCAGGCACCATATGCAATTATATTCTTTATGAGATTTTATGATCATTTTCGTATGCATAAGGAATTTATTCAGCTATTGGAAGAAGATTTTGAGAATATGCACAAACAAGAGAGATCCTGGTATCTCTGGCTTAAAAATGCTGAATTGTTTGATAATCTGCGTTCCTATCCACGCTTTCAGGCGGTCCTGGAACAACACAAACAGTTGTATGAAGAAAATTTGAGAAAATATAGGGGCATATAAAGAAACTGTATTTTGTAAAAGAAGTGGAGTTAATGATAAATTGATAAATTATGTTTTTTGAACTGTTTGACACTAACGATTAATCAGTATTTTGAGTAATAACTTCATAGAATGATAATACTGAAGCACAAAGTTAAGTTTAACTGTCCCTGACTATTATTGCTTGCCTGCCCGAAGTTTTGTATTTTAATCAAAAATCAATTTAATTTAAAACAGAATAAGGACTCAAATGAGAGTTCGGGTTCAGTTTTTCTTTTTACATTTTTTCTTACTTTTAAGAGCAGTTCTGCACACTCCGCCCTCATCTGATCTCCGAAAACTGTATAATAATACGGGAAATGAAAAATGACAGGTAAAACCATCTCTCATTATAAAATTGCAGAGAAACTCGGCGGAGGGGGAATGGGAGTGGTATATAAAGCTGAAGACCTGAAGCTTAACCGTACAGTCGCACTTAAATTTCTGCCACCCGAGCTCACCCGTGACGAAGAAGCAAAAAAAAGATTTATCCAGGAAGCAAGGGCAGCTTCTTCTTTACAGCATAATAACATCTGCACCATTCACGATATTGAAGAGACTGAAGATGGACAAATATTCATATGTATGGACTGCTATGAAGGTGAAACACTCAAAGAGAAAATCGAAAGAGGGCCACTGAAGATAAAGGAGGCACTGGATATTGCCGTTCAGGTTTCTGAAGGTCTGCAAAAAGCACATGAGAAAGGAATTACTCACCGGGATATCAAACCTGCCAACATATTCATCACCAGCGAAGGACAGGTTAAGATTCTTGATTTCGGATTAGCAAAGTTGTCCGGACAGACCATGATGACAAAAACAGGATCGACTGTTGGTACTGCAGCATATATGTCACCCGAGCAGGCCAGGGGTGAACAGGTTGACAGCAGGACAGATGTATGGGCTTTCGGTGTTGTGTTATATGAAATGTCAACAGGCAGGTTTCCCTTCAAGGGTGAATATGATAATGCGGTAATATATAATATACTGAATGAGGAACCCGAACAGCCATCTAAATTACAGAGTAATATACCGGAACAGGTTGAGAGGGTTATTCTTAAATCGTTAAGAAAAAATCCGGATGAGCGCTTCAAATTTATGGATGAGATGCTGAGTGAGCTGAAAACCTGCTTGGAAACTCGGGGTGGTGTTAGTAAAAGATATGGTAAAGGGTTAAGGGGAATGATAAGAAGAGGTATTTTACCATTTGGAATTTCTGTTGGACTGCTCAGCCTGGCTTTGATGATTTATTTTTTGATAATTGTCGAAGAAAGTGAAGCACCGGTTCTGAAAATGATTGCGGTTCTTCCATTTCAAAACCTCGGACCTGCAGAGGATGAATACTTCGCAGATGGATTGACCGATGAAATAACATCACGCTTAAGCAGGGTTGGCAATCTGGGAGTTATATCATCGACAAGTTCCAGCCAGTATAAAAAGACCACAAAAGCGCTGCCGGTTATTGCTAAGGAACTTGGTGTTGATTATATCCTTGAGGGGACAATCAGATGGGTGAAAACAGGAGACGGGGCCAGAATCCGGATAACCCCGCGCCTTATAAAAATTTCACAAGATATGCTTCTGTGGTCAGATAATATGGACCGTAATTTTATTGATATTTTTACTATCCAGACCGAGATTGCCCTGAAGGTGGTTGGATCACTTGATATCGTATTAAATGAATTTGAAAAACATGGTATTGAGAAGATCCCTACAAAAAACACTGAAGCATATAAGTTATATTTAAGGGGAATCTCAATAGGCTCATATGAGCGACAGGATCTCGAGAAAAAAATAAGTATTTTTAAGGAAGTTGTGGGAATGGACTCAACTTTTGCATTAGCATTCCTGCGTCTTTCAAATGCTCATATGAGGTATCACTGGTTTGGATTCGATCATGCGAACGAACATCTTTCTTTAGCCAAAAAATATCTTGACAGCGCATTTGCTCTCCAACCCCAAATGCCCGAAGCATATTTTGTGCTTGGCTATTATTATTATTTCGGTTTCAGGAACTATGACCTGGCATTAAAGGCATTTTCTACTGCCGAAAAAGGTTTACCAAACAACAGTAATATTATACTTGCTAAAGCTTATATACTCAGACGGCAGGGGAAATTTGAAGAGTCATTAGAACTGCAGAAAGAAGGTCTTGAACTCGACCCTAAATTTCCGAACACTATTTATGAAATGGGTGTTTCACTTTCATGGATGGGAAGGTTTGCTGAAGCCGAAGAGTATTTGGAACGCCACATTTCAATTCGTCCTAACCAGGTATGGGCATATATTCGCAAGGCTGATATATGTTTGCTCTGGACAGGAGATATAAAGAAAAGCCGGAGTGAAATTGAGCGAATAGTTTTAAAGGATCAGCCCTGGGAATATCTGACCAGGCTGGACATTTACGAGCGCAATTACATTTCTGCACTGAACCGGCTTAGCAAAGTAACTGCACCATTGTATGAAGACCAGGTTACTGTAAGTCCGGTTTCAATGCTTAGGGGAATTATTTACGGGTTTACAAAAGATACAGCTTTGTCAAAAGCCTCATTTGACACCGCCAGGGCTTTTCTGGAATCCGAAATTAAAAATAATTCCAATGATGAAAGACTGCATAGCGCATTAGGAATTGTTTATGCTGGTCTGGGGATGAATGAAGCAGCTGTACATGAATCAGAACACGCAATTGATCTCCTTTCTGTTTCGAAAGACCCTATCAGAGGAACGTTTGCACTTATCAGTTATGTGAAGGTTCTGATAATGACCGGTAAATACGATGATGCCCTTGGCAAACTGGAATATCTTTTATCACCTGAGAAACCAAAGATAATAACCGCACAAATTTTAAGGCTTGATCCGATATACGATCCTCTCAGGAACAGTAAAAGGTTTAAATCATTACTGTCAAAGTAAAGGAAGATATAATGAAACGAGATAAAAAGAAAATGATCAAATGATTGATAAAGTAATTTCCCATTACAAAATAGTAGAAAAGCTCGGCGGCGGCGGAATGGGAGTAGTTTATAAAGCCGAAGACTTTAAACTTAACCGCACAGTAGCCCTTAAGTTCCTGCCGCCGGAACTTACCCGCGATGAAGATGCAAAAAAAAGATTCATACATGAAGCCCAGGCCGCTTCTTCAATTCAGCACAATAATATTTGTACCATTCACGATATAGATGAAACCAAGGATGGACAGATATTTATATGCATGGACTGCTATGAAGGGGAAACACTTAAGAAAAATATAGAAAGAGGACCATTAAAAATTGAAGATACAATAGATATTGCTTTGCAGATATCGGCCGGTCTTCAGAAAGCCCATGAAAAAAAGATAATCCATAGGGATATTAAACCAGCAAATATTTTTGTCACCGAAGACCGATCCGTAAAAATACTTGACTTCGGACTGGCAAAGCTGACCGGGTACTCTGTATTAACAAGGGTTGGGGAGACGCTGGGAACCACTGCTTATATGTCCCCCGAGCAGGCACGCGGAGAAAAAACGGACAATCGTACTGATATCTGGTCCCTGGGTATAGTGATATATGAAATGCTAACCGGCCGGCTTCCATTCAGGGGAGACTATGAGCAGTCGATGTTATATTCAATACTTAATGAGGAACCTGAACCTGTAACAGCTGTCCGCTCAAATATTCCCATGGAACTGGAGAGAATAATTGCCAAAGCACTTAGAAAAAATCCCTCCGACCGTTATCAGCATATAGATGAAATGATGGTCGACCTGAAGAATCTTCTGAAAGATTCAGCGACCGCGACAGTTCAAACAAAAAAAACTGAAATTGTCAGGAAAGAATCATTTGTAAAAAAACACTTTAAATATTTGCTGCCTGCATTATTCCTGGCAGCTGCCGTTATTGCCGTTTTAATTCTGAAACCGTTTTCATCCGAAGAAGTTTTTGTGGCCGAGCCAACCCCCATAGCTGTTATCAGTTTTGAAAATCAGACCGGGGATAATACTTTTGATTACCTGCAGAAGGCAATCCCAAACCTGCTCATTACCAACCTGGAACAGTCAAAATATTTCAGGGTAACCACCTGGGAAAGGATGCAGGATATCCTTAAACAGATGGGCAAAGCGGAGGTGCAGGTTATTGATAAGAACCTGGGATTTGATATATGCAGCCGGGATGGCGTTGATATAATAGTTATAGGAAGTTATATAAAGGCAGGCAATATGTTTGCCACCGATATAAAAATACTGGATGTGACTACAAAGAAAATTATCCAAAGCGTGAGTTCGAAAGGGGAAGGAATTGCCAGTATTCTGGAGTCCCAGATAGATGAACTCAGCAGTGAAATTTCCCGGAGCATTGGAATTTCATTCAGTAAAATAGCTGCTGAAAAAATGAAAGTGATCGATGTAACTACAAATTCCATCGAGGCTTATAATTATTATCTGAAAGGCAGGGAAGACTACGACAGATACTATGCGGAAGATGCTGTGAAAAGCCTTGAAAATGCAATTGCCATAGACTCTACCTTCGCAATGGCGCACTATTATCTTGCCAATACTTACTCCGCAAAATATGAAAACAAGAAAAGAAACGAGGAGCTGGAAAAAGCACATCTTTACTCATTAAAGGCAACGGAAAAAGAGCGCTTGATGATAGATGCATCATACGCGCTGAATGTTGAAGAAAACAAAGAGAAAAGACTTCTTCTTCTGAATGAACTAGCTGAAAAATATCCCAGGGAAAAAACCGTATTTTATGACCTTGGCGTCTATTATCACAGGGAAAATAAATTGACTGCTGCAATAGCTGCCCTGAACAAAGCCCTCCAGCTCGATCCCGATTACAGTGTGGCAATCAATCAGATCGCCTATGTTTATTCCAAGATGGGAAACTATGAGAAAGCGATTGAATATCTGAAGAAATATTCCATGCTTAATCCGGAAGATGCCAATCCCTTCGATTCGATGGGGGATTATTACTGGACTATAGGAAATATTGATCTAGCTGAAGAAAATTACAGGAGAGCGCTTCAGATAAAACCTGATTTCACCGAGACCAATGCTAAAATTGCATATATCCATGCTATGCGTGAAGATTTCACACAAACACAAAGTATGCTGGATAAAATGGTGGAAGCATCGAAAGGCACCGGTTCAAAGGCTGCCCGTCTCTGGATCAGGGTCTTTTTTGATCTGTGGGGCGGGAAAATATCCCGGGCACTTAAAGATCTTGACGAAATAAATGTTTTAGCGGGCCGGATTAATACCAGAGACCTGGAGGCATCGACAGACTGGTATAAAGCATATGTCTATTTTGAAACCGAAAAATATGACCTGGTAAAGCCGCAGCTGCTGAAATGGCTGGAAAAAATTTCGAGGTATACTTCAGGAGAGGTGTCCCCCCTGCAGATGACCGGTTATTTTTTTCTTTCTGCGATGGTGGATATCAGGAAAAATCAGCTTGATTCAGCATGGGCAAAGCTTGAAAAAATAAAATCCCTCATCGGCGATTTTTCAGATCCCTCCTGGGCAAATTACAGGTATTATTTTCTCAAAGCAGAAATTTTACTGGCTGAAGGGAAACCTGAAAAAGCTGTGGCGGCTTTTATTGAGGCCGGCGATCAGCAGATTCCTTCTTTTGGACCACCGGAGATTATAATTTATAATTTACCCCCCGAGAAAGATATCCCGGCTCGGGCTTACCTGCAGGAAGGGAATATTGATAAAGCAATAGCTGAGTATCTAAAACTATTAACCTATGATCCTTACGGGAAATCAAGATATCTGCCCAATCCCAGGTACCGTTACCGGCTGGCCTTGCTGTATGAGAAAAAAGGAATGAAAGAGAAAGCTGCAGAACAACTGAATAAATTTTTAGTTATGTGGAAAGATGCGGATAATAACCTGCCCGAATTAATTGATGCGAAGAAAAAACTGAGACGGCTGGAAAACAGGTAAACCTTAAACTGCAGCGGACGTAAATTCCCACAATAAGATTCCGAACCCCTATCGCAGGCTACTTCTTGTGGTTATAGTAAAATCCCTCCGTAAACCAGCCACACCAGTGCTGATAAGAAAATACCGCAGTTATCCCCATTCCGGTATTCTTTATGGGGAGAACTTTCTCTGTAAACGAATCGGAATATTTTAAAAGCTTTCCGGATACTTCCGGAAGTCCGGTCTGTTCTGTAATATTAAGAATGGTCCTTAGTCCGAATACAACAGGGTACCTGCCGCACCATAACGGGACCGGTTTTTCCGGATTGCCGGGCCAGAGATCCGAAGCAGTCCTTTCTATTTTATCGTTTGTCAGCGGACCATCAAGATCACGGGAAATAATATTTTTATCATTGTCGGTTGCACTCTTATGAGCGGCTGCGTCCAGACCATACGGCGAATTACCGAAATCTGTACCGTAATGATTCGCATCATTGGAGATAAGAAAAAAAATATCCTTTCCCGGTTCAAGATTGTTTGACTTTATATACTCCGTTATAATTTCAGATAACCTTCCGGAAATTTCATTCAATCTTTCCATATCCATCTGTGTAACCATAATCGGAGTGATCTTAATTTTCCGGTTATAGTACTGGAGAAAAGGAATCAGCGCCTCGATGGAATGCTCAATGGAATGGGCTTTATCGCTTACGATAAAATATTCCCCCGGAAGTTCTTGTTTAATGATCTCTCTCAGGGGTGAAATTTCAACATCTTGATAAGGACCTTTCCATTTTTCGTAATTGTCAAGTATGAGAACATCCGACAGGGGCCCCATTTCTTTTTTGACGCTGCCATGNNACATTTCCTGCATACAGGTAATCATCATGAACAGAAATGGCACCGATAAGAGCGCCGTTATTTTCATCAGCTGCGGAACTATTTTGCTTCAGAAAATCCACCAGATCATTCATTTCCCCGGAATTCCAGCAAAAACCTATGCTGTCCTGTACCGGACGAACTCTCTGCGCATAAATCATCTTTACCGGAAACACCTGAATAACAATTAAAAAAACGGCAAACCAGAATTTTTGTTTCATAAATTAACCGGAGGTTTTACATATAATATATTAAAAATAGATAAAAGAGTTCTTTTTAAAAAGTTTTGAATTGGACCAGCCTCCCGCGAACGTTACAGCTATCATACGCTTATGTTCCGCAATTTTGTGGAGATAGCCGTAAGGTAAGCGCAGGATAGGCGTAAGGTAAGCGCAGGGTAACTAAAAGACGGAGTGGTGACCTTTGCGAACAATGCTGCAATTTTTAAGAATTTCTGTGTTTTTTCTCAAAATGACTTAAAATTCTTTTGTCAAATGCTTAATATTGCAGATATTAGTAATACACTGATGGCAAGCAATGTTTTTTTAACTTTCATCATAAAAACGTTGCTTTGGATTTTCTTATGACTTTGGATAATTTAATCTAATAAACTTTATTGAAACGTATATTCTTACAAACACCGGTAATTATATCTTTAATAATAAAACAAGATAATATTCTTACAGAAATTGCAGGCAAAACACGTTTTATTACCGGGATTAGTCATCTGAACTTTTTTAAGATTTAATTATAAGGTAATTTCGAAATCGCAATATTTGAACACATATTAATTCTTGGCTCGGTACAGGGTACTTTGCTTGCGATATTGCTTTTTACAAAAAAGGATAATCATACCGCAAACACTGTCCTGGCATTCGGTATACTGGCGCTTTCAATTGATGTTTTTCATTCTGCTTATATAATTTTCGGTTACTACACCGGATTTCCGCATCTTATAGGAATTTCCTATGCATTTCCTTTTCTGTACGGACCGGTCTTTTATCTGTATGCCAGGTTAGTCAGCACCGGTAACAATTTATTTGAATCGAAGTATTATCTGCATTTTATCCCTTTTCTTCTGGTTGTGCTTTACGGCATTGTTACGGTCTACTTTAAAAGCACCGGGTTTAAACTGGGACTAGCGAGAAATGAACTTGAAAATCCGGTTCCCCTGCTGCAGCAGATCAACTATCTGAAACCTGTCCATGGAATGATTTATGTTTTTCTAACAATAAATATCGTTAGGGTATTTAACAAAAGAATTAAATATTCTTATTCAAATATTGAACGCATTAATCTCAGCTGGCTGATGCATCTGACGGTGGGATTAAGCGTTGTGTGGAGCATCGTAGTGCTAAGTTTTATTGTAAATGCCGTATCAGGTAAAGATATCCAGATGGATCAGTTCATCTATTTAGGTGCTTCCATTCTGATCTATTCAATCGGTTATTTAAGTCTGCGGCAGCCGCAGATATTTGATCCCGCCGCTCAAAAGCCGGAAACTGTTCCTTTGATTAATGCCGGAATGCCGGCATCTGAGAGTGCAAGCTACAGAAAATCGGGACTCACAGATGATGAGGCACAGAACTACCAGAAAAATTTACTGCGGGTGATGGAAAACGACAAGCCGTATTTAAATAATGATCTGACCCTGCGTGATCTGGCGGACAAGTTAAAGATGTCAACACATAACCTGTCCGAAATATTAAATACACGGCTACGGCAGAGCTTTTATGATTTTATTAATGGCTACAGGGTAGAAGAGGTAAAACGGAGAATGGCCGATAAAGAATCGGAAAACTATAATCTTCTCTCAATTGCTTTTGATTCGGGATTCAATTCAAAATCTTCCTTCAACACAATCTTTAAGAAGCATACCGGGGTAACACCTTCACAATACCGCAGGGAGCTTAAGTAAAATTTACGGTGGTGAAACAGCGACCCACTATTTAAGTAGTAGATACAGGAAGCTAAAAAAAACAATTGCTGCGGAAATTATACTAATAAGCAGTGCTATTTTATTTCTCATAGTTGCTGCCGGTTTATATTTAATTTTATTTAATTAGAATAAGGAATGGCGGATTTTAATCTTACAATATGACTTATGGTTATCAGAAATCATGTTTGTGAAATATTATCTCCGCCAGCCTATTTTAAGCAGTTAAAAGCTTCGGTTAAGTTAAAAACCGAATTTAAATCCCAGGTCTGTTGACCAGCCGCTGAAGCTTGCATTGGAGAAATCGGCATATTTAACTCCTGATGCAAGCCTGTAGCTCACCGAATAACCTAATCCGAACCAATTTGTAATTCTGTAATTAATTGAAGTTCCCGGCTCCATTATAAAGAAATAATCATTCCCGCCCCGTTTATCATAATCGCAGCGGCCGGCACCTATCATCAACATTCCCGTTACATATAATTTATCTGACAGGTTATGCTTATAAGCAGCTTCAAAACCGCCATATCCCAAATGGAGTTCATCCCTGCCTTTCCAATTAATATAAGAGCTTGAAATTTTGTCAGGAACCAGTCCGTGTGCTACCAGACCGATACTTACATTATAATTGATATTATATCCGATCCGGGCACCGCCGAAATATCCATAGTCACCATTTAAAGTGGCTGCCTTGGCGATAATATCGACATAGTAACGATTCAGGTTATTATTTCCGGACTGTGTGAACGAAATATCCTGTGCATACATTTGAACAGCAAATAGGGTTGCAAAAACTATTATTACTAAATTTTTCATGACTTTACTCCTTTTTAATTAAAAATTTACGATGTAAATCTCGTGAAAATCCGGGGGCAGTTCGCCTTTGCCGGCGGGTCTGGACTTTGTTTACTTCAATTTGTGGTTCAATCCGGCGGGATTAGTCGTTTTAGTGCGAACGGCACCCAAAACCGGTTATTACTCTGCAATTATCTTAGTATTGCAGATAAGCGCATGATTATTAAGGAGGGGTTTCAAATCTTCAATGGGATTATCCTCTGCAGCGATCATAAAACAGAGGAAATTCAATCCACATAGTGATATAAGTAACAGAACAAAACTTATCCTGAATCAGATAATTGTTCAGGCTTTATTTTTTTCATTTAGCCGGGAGGCACTATTTGTTAACCAAAACACTGATGATCAATTCCGGGCAGAACAGCAAGACAAAGTGTATTCATTATACTGCATTTAGTGTCTGGCAGCATCGTTATACTGCACTATACTTAAATGTGACTGTCATTATATACATAATACCTCCCTGCGATTACATTAAAAACATTAGTTGTATTATTTATTTATGATCATTTAATATGAGGAGATATATTTATGGAAAATGCAAAGATTGTGGAGAATTTTTTTCAGGCTATTGAGAAAAACGATTTTTCCAAAGCTGAATCTTATCTGTCCAAAGACTTCAAAGTAACCGGCGTAGCTCCGGATCCCCTGGGAGCAAAAGAATTTTTAGGTCTGCATAAGGCATTTGGAATAGGCATGCCCGATTTCAGGTTCAATTATAAAATTGAAAAGGATGAAAACAACATTGTTGATATGAATGTGCAGTTAACCGGGACCCAGACAAGAAAAATGCCCTCTCCGATTCCGGGGCTTGATGAGATTCCCGCAACAAATAAGTTTGTAAAGATGCCCAAGGAACCGATTCAAATTAGTTTGAAAGATAATAAAATAACCGTCCTTTATCTTGAAAAGGTTCCGGGTGGCGGACTGCCCGGGGTATTGAAACAGCTTGGTATTACCGTACCGGCAGAAGCTCATTAACATTAAACTGAAATATAAAATTACAGTGGAAGGACTGCTTCCCGAAGGGTCCTTCCACTTTATCACCCTGCTTGAATAGCTTTAAAGCACCCACAAACACAACCTGCATTAACAAACCAGTTAACATCAATAAGTTTGTCTATTCTGCTTACTTTATATATGGTATTTGTTCTTGATAAACTGAAACCAGGCTGTTTGGAATTCATTTGTTGTAATACCGAGACTTTCAGCAATATTTCCATTGCTTAATATCATGTTCCTCAAATGCTGTCTGCTCCAGTTTTCGACAATAAATTCTGCCAATAGGTAGCCTACTTCATATATCTGCGTATTATTGACTGAATTCAACTGGCTTAGTGTCGGGGGATTTTGCTGCACTAAATATGACAGCTGGTTCGGATGTATAAATTGGCCCCCTTCAAATAACGCAATACTTTCCCAAAGCCATCTCGGATTATTTCCGAATGTTGGATTTATATTTAATGTTACACAATGGGTAAACTCATGGATCAACACAATGATCATGTATTCATAGATCTGCTCCGGATGTTTAGGCGAAATCATATGAATGGCATCTTTACCGGTGGAGAGTCCTATTGCCCAGGAAGGTAAGTTCGGTACCACATTACGAACTGCATTACTTAATTCTTCATGTGTTTTATAAAAATGTACCGATATTCTTACGATCGTGTCAGTCAGCAGATCAGCAAGAACTCTGGTATAATTGCTTTCGACTGAATCAGCGGTGGCTTTAATAAATAAACTGTCGTAAGATGTATAATAAAAGGTAAAGTGGGATGAAATGTATGGATTCGGCAATACCGGTTCCGGGTCGGGTTGTATTTCCGTAATTTCATTTTTACAGGAAATAAAGGAAGTACTTAATATAATTAATATAAGTAACGAATAATGGTTCTTCATTCTGTTTGCTCCATTAGAGATAATGTTTTACTTCGGTAGAGTAATCGGTGTGGCAATCATAAATTGTCGGTAATTATTCTCTTCGCTCTATCGGAGTAGAGAAAATTAAACTGATTATACTTAATACTTTCTTGTTTCAAAATCAACGATGATCAGGGGTCTTCGGCAGACATTTAAATACTGTTACCTTTTCAAAGACAGCCATAATGCAGTGGGCATATATTTCAAAACAAATGCATATTTATTTGTTATTTTTTCAAATCAGGGGCAAAGGATGCAAAATCAGGGGCAGAATAAACCTTAGGTCTTCCAAAGTAAGCCATTATCTTAATCTTCCGGGATAAACAGATCTTTCACTAATTTCCTCCTTTTGGGAGCATTTAATCTTTATATCCGCCGTTCATCAAAAGCATCTTGCCGTTAGCACTTGATTTCTCTAAGTTTTAAAAGAAGGAATACATTTATTGATAAAATGAACACTGCAAACAATTCTGAACGGAAATTTCACCAGACTATCCGTGACGATCTTAAAAATATAAGTCTCAGGAAAGATCTTCGTTCTGAATACAGAAACTTAAGTGATTTCTATCTTGATTCGGATAAGAAATCACAGCTTGAATCAATGGATACTGTTCAGAGATGGATACATAAAACCATATGGCTGCTGAAAAGTATGTTCCTTCACCTTACACCTTTCCGCCGTATTCTTGTGCTTGCGGGTGTTTTATTCTTAATGATAAGCAGAAGCGTTACATTTAACGACACTTCAGTTAATACGGATAATGCAGGACTGTTTGGCGGAATCCTCATTTTATTTGTTCTTTTTCTGGAGCTGAAAGATAAGCTTCTCGCCAGGCACGAACTGGAAGCAGGAAGAAAAGTTCAACAGGCATTAATGCCTCCGTTATCTCCGGAATTTCCAGGATGGTCTATCTGGCTGTTTACCCGGCCGGCTAATGAAGTCGGCGGCGATCTTGTTGACTATTTAAAGTTGGAAGACGGCAAAGCCATACTGACTATAGCCGATGTTGCCGGAAAGGGACTTAAAGCAGCTCTTCTTGCCGCAAAACTTCAGGCAACAGTAAGAGCGCTGGTAACGGAAACTGACTCTCTTTCCGATCTGGGGAATAAGCTGAACAAAATATTTTATCGCGATAGTCTGCCAAGCCTTTTTGCTTCAATGCTCTTTATGATGATCGATTCGGACAGCAGTAAAATAAGCTACCTTAATGCCGGTCACTTTCCGCCGCTTGTTATAAAAGACAAAGAAATTAAAGCATTTCCGAAGGGGGATCCTGCGCTTGGGCTTACAGCAGGCACCGAATATAATGAACAGACGATTGCTCTTGAACAGGATGAGATTTTTTTGGCTTACTCGGATGGTATTTTTGAGTCGAGAAATGAATACGGCGAATTTTACGGGATAGAAAGATTTTATCAGCTGATTAAAAATTCATCAGGCAAATCACCTGAAGCAATCGGGAGGTATATAATTTCGCAGGTGGAACAATTCGTCGGTGATTACCAGGCCTCAGATGATATGTCTCTGATCATTATTAAAAAAGTGCCCCTCCCCGGGATTTTATAGAAGCTTTTCACTCAGACTTCCGATCATTTTTTTCGCATTCTCCGGCAATCAGAAGAAGAAGCAAATTTTGTTTTAATTATTTTTAAAAAGCGGAGGGACAAGCAGATAAGGATGGCCGGAGGAGAATAATACTTTTAGTTGTTAATTTGAACTCTGGCATCACGTGCCAAATTAACAAGTTGCCAGTATGGAGGCGTGTAACCATTACGCTTCTTAAATTCATTTGCAAGCACAATAAGTTTTTCTTTTATCCTGCTGTGAGTTTCGGAGTACCATTTATTTTTTAACGCTGCTTCTGCAACCATTCCCTCCGGTATGGGACCTTCTGAACCAAATAAGTTTAAGATGCTGCTGTAAAATTTCAGTACTCTGCCAACCGGCAAAAGATACCAGTCATAAGACAACACCATACCGCTGTCTGCTTCTTCAAGCATAATATCGGTTACTGCGTTATCCAAGTGGTCTTTATAAAGTGTTTCCGGATCTCGCCATTCTGCAACGACAGAAAGCTGCGGGTCATATTCAAGGTCTGAGGGTTCAAGGGTTTCAAAATATTTAACTCCAAATGCAGCAAGCCAGTTTCTTGCTCCTTTTGAAGAAATAGTTGATAATCCTGTCCATAATTTTATACCGTATTCGTTGTAAGCCGAGGAAGCGACTTCTGAACAAAACAATTTTTCAGATTCGTTATAGTTCATTTCAAAATCGTAAGGGATATGTTTTCTCCTGGCTCTGTTTAATATAAATTCTGCTGCTTTGCGGGGAAGCATGGGATTTTCTTTAATCAGATCTGACCGTAACCGCAGCACCATAATTCTCAGCTTTATATCATTCAGATATTCATCCAGTGTGGAAACAGTAACTCCTCTTTCGATATGTGATTCAATTATTGAGATTTCTTTTGTCTTTTCGTCAATATGAACTAAAGCTATATGTGAAAAATTTCCGGGGTAATCATTACCTCTGGCAATTAAAGCAGAAGTAGGAGCACCTCCACGTGAAACTAAAATATCGCCGCAATGAACAGTAATCCCCATTATTTGCGCCGCCGGAGTTAATGAGGGTTCTTCGGTTCCTTTCATAAAAGACGAAATTCTGTCCCGCGGTAGTTGAAGCATTATTTCTTCAATGGCTGTCCGGTTTCCGTATAGTAACCGATATAATGTGTTTTTAGCATCTGTGGAATTCATGTTCCAGTTTTGGGACTGTTTCTTGACCGCTTTTCTCAATTCTGAATATAAATTTATATAGGCGGAAAAGTACTGATTGCAGGCAGGAATAAGGGGTGCGATTTTGAAAAGGTTATCTTCGAGCACCATAAATTTTTTATCAGCAGGAGAGAGCGAAGAAGCTGAAACCTGGCTTAACACTGTTTCAGAGTTCCAAATTAATGAATCGATTCCGGATTTTATTTTATCACACCCTTCCATACCAGCCCTTATAAACTCGGCCTCAAGGGTTTTCCATAGGCTGTCACGATTCCAAATAAAGGGATTCCTGTTTCCACCGGATAAAATTTGGCTGCTTTCTGCAGGAATTAACAGAAAAAGATACAATACCGCGAAGAATGAAATTAAGATTGTGGTTTTAGGAAATTTTATTTTTTTAATTTTTTCAATCACTCATGAAATTTAACGTATAGTTATTATAATTCGCAAATCTTAATTGATAGCACAGAATATAATTTTACCGGGTAATATAAAAAGGGAGCCGAAGCTCCCTTATTTTACTTGGAAGTCTTTCCCCCATGATCGCCGACCATTATCCACTTATTATTTTTTTTCATCAGAATATCGGTCCATCTGCCCTTTTCATAATGCCTTTTGCCGTCTTTGTCCACGTATGCTTCTGAATAATAGTAATGGACATAGGCAAAGTTACCATTGACCCAAATGGATGCCGGTGTAATGATGAAATAGAGGACTTTGGAAGTTGTCTCCCCGCTGCCTACAAATTTCTTTATTGCCTCTTTGGTATAAGGAGCATCTGACTCATATTCCCAGCCGTGGTATGAATCGTCGAAGTAGGACAGGAATTCCGCATCTCTCTGTGCTGCAAGCGCATTATAGATCTCTACTGAGTTCCAAACCTCCTTTTGTTCAGCGGACCACTGTTGTGCATACACATTTAGAAAGGGAATCAGAAAGAAAATAATTAAAGTAAAGCCAAATGACTTTTTCAAGGGACACCTCCTGATTAATTTATTAGTTAATTAGTTTACTGTCTGCCTCGGTAGAGTTTGATGAAGTGAAATTCAGAAAGTAGCAGTGGTCTGATTCTCGCTCTATCGGAGTAGAGAAAAATCGTCGTCAGAAAGTAAAAACATGTTGCTGTCAATGTCAAGAACTTTCGATTGTCAGTTAGCAATTAAAACGGCTTTTTCAACAGTTATTAATTCTTCCGTTTTAATATATTCAAACCGGAAAAGAAGCGAATTGAAGAGGTTAACATAAATGGCTCAATATTGATAATAGTTAAATAGCGCCTCTCGTAGTCTGAGCATCCCCTCCACTTACGTTTCTGACGAGACAGGTGAAAATTAAGTGGGGAATAACCGTATGGTAAATAGTAGTTGTTGTGGACTGATTATCATTTAGTCTGGCAATTCATTACATTTTTAATTTTCCCGCTACTGCTGTATACCTGTTCATAAACGGAGCCACAGCCGACGACTGTTAGCATTTAACTTCCTGCCGATTGTCCGGTAAACTATAAAAGTTTCTCAATTTTCTTTATAGTCAGGGGAGCACTGCCCTCATAATGGTTGTTCACATTTATATAAACATCCACCTCCTTCTCCCTGAAGTAATTGATCATTTCTGCAGTCTGTTCCAGTTCTTCATCTTTCGGCTGTACGATCCGGTTCCAGATACTACCGGTCATTTGTTCTATTCCCGATCTGTCCGGTCCGTGCAATCTTATAACTACGGAATCTTTTATATAGGTTTTGAATTCATTAAAAACTTCCTTAACCGGGGGCATATAATACCCCTGCAGAAAAACCATTGCCATGCTGCTGTGCTTCAGGAATTCAAAAAACGGTTTTTTCAGGTAATTGGGATTTCTTATCTCCACGCCGTATTTATATTTTCCGTCGATATTTTGAAGAAACGCTTCAAATCTCTCAATAAACTCAGGCAGGCTTTCCATCTTCTGCTTGTTCAGGTACTCGAACTGGAACATCAGAAGCCCGATCTTTTTTTTCATCGGTTTAAGGGAGGCAAGAAAGGTATCAAAGAGTTCCGGATTAAAAAAATACGGATTTTGTTTCAGCGGTGCTTTTTTATCCCTGTTGTAGAAATGAGTAAGCGTTATGCTGTTGGGTATCTTAATTGTAAATCTGAATTCATCCGGTACCGAATTATTATATTCTTTCACAGTGGGTTCCTGTGGAAGCAGGATTTTCTTGTCTCCGAACAATGACCAGAACCACTGGTCAATTTCCACAGTATTGTAATGCCGAGAATATTCCTCAAGATAATTGAAATTGTCTTTATCGGGATAAACAATTCCTTTCCAGGAATCATATTTCCAGCTGCAGGTGCCTATTCTTATAGCCATATATTAAAATAATAATAATTTTTATTCCTTGTCGGGATGAATATGTTTCTTTCTCATTTTCATCAGTTACAAATAAAAGAATGCTCCGGCGGATAAACTCAGGCTTCTTGTAAGGCCATCGATATTTACAGGCCGTTTTTTAAATGGCACTGCACCAAATATGTTTATCTCCGTGGTTTCGGAGATCCTGTAAGAAAAAGTGATTGCAGCATTGATCTGCAGATTATCGCTTCCGGCTACAGTAACGAAACTGCCGGTATTGGATGAATCAGCAATGCTGGTCTCGCTTAATCTCTTGATTACAAGTAATTTGATATTTGCATTTATAACTTCACTGAAAGAATGGTTGTATCCGGCAGAAAAAAGAAAATCATCTCCTCTTTTCACTTTAAGAACATTACCATTTCTTCCCCCGGCAAGCTGGTATCCCATAGCCAGGCTGATATCGGTATACGAAATTGAAGCACCCAGCAAAAAATCGTTTGTACCCAGACTGCTTTGATACATCTGGGGGAGATTTTCGGAATTGTCCTCGCCGCCGGCAATTTTAATTCCCCCCTGGAGGTTCACAGAAAGATCACTTGAGATGTAGATGTTCTGATTTAATAAGAACAGGGGATCTCCCATGCCGGATATTTTTCCCAAAGGGCCTGATTGGAAAGAGTAGGGAAGCGACAAATGGGCGGATGTATTATCCAGGAAGTTATATTCAGCCTTCAGGACAATGCTGCTGTATGAAATATCATCTTTTTTCCCGCTGTAGCCGAATTCATATGAAAGACCGGTTCTCAGGATATTTTCGGCCGACCGGTTATGATCGGCAATCGAACATACTCCGGCATCCGAGCATTGGGGATATATATAAACTGCAGATAATACAATCAACAGGAAAAGTTTCATTTTGTCTCCGGGAAATGAATAACTAAAGGCAAGCTATAAAAATCCTGCCAATTACAAAGTGGAAAATCAGCAGGACAAGGTCTCCTCAGACTAGCCGGTTCCGGGATTAACTGAACCGGGAAAGACTTTCGGTTTTCGGCATCGGAAATTTTTTAATTATTTACAGTCCTGCATTTAATCATAAAATCCAGTGCAATGTAATCATACCTTCTTTAATGACTTTGAGTTTAACAAACTATTATTTAGATTGTATCTAAATAATCAATTCCATTAAATAGGAAATCATATGAAAAAACTACCGTTTGTATGCAGCATCATTATATTCTGTATAACCATTCTGTCCGTGGATGCTTTGGCAGACAGAAAATACTTTGCCCGCTCCTACCTGGCATATACCTTACCACAGGGTGCAGCGGAACTGGAAATCTGGAATACATTGCGAACAGGTAAAACCGAGGGATATTATTACAGATTTCAGCCGCGTTTTGAAGTAGAATACGGTTTAACCGACCGGCTGACCACCTCTTTTCAATTCAATTTTAATCAGGTAACTGCCGCTGAAAATGCATATGGATCAAGTTCTCTGGAATATTCATCATCATCGCTTGAGTTGCGATACAGGTTTACCAATCCTGATGTTTATTTTGTTGATCCGGCGTTCTATTTTGAATTTTCTTACGGTGGTGCCGAGCTTGAATATGAGCCGAAAATACTTTTGTCGAAAAGGATGGGCGATATAATTGCTGCAGTCAATATTAATGCTGAGATTGAGAGGAAGATCATCGATTCGGAGCATGAATCAAAATTTGAGCTTACTGCGGGGCTTGCATATGACCTTTCCAGTAATCTGGCATTCGGACTGGAATTCCGTAACCACCGGAACTTTGAAGATATTTACAAGAAAGAAGAAAACCAGGCAACGTTTGCAGGTCCAACGATTAATGTTCAGACTAACGAACTTTATTTTACTATTAATATTCTGAAACAGATCGGCGGCAGTCCGGTTACTAAAAGCAGTCTGGACCTGGACGGCCACGAGGATTTTGAAATAAGAACAATACTTGGGATTAATTTATGACAATCAGGTGGTCTGGATTGTATCTGCTTTGTGAGATGACAGTTATGCTTTACGGCTGCAGCAGCTCGATGGAAAACAGTTCTTCCAAGACCACTAAATTTCCGCTGGGAAGGGAGCTTTACTATTCAAAATGCTCATCATGTCACAGAGTTTATGAAAGGGAAATGTTTAAACCGGCGGAATGGGAAAAAATTATTAATGAAATGGCTTCAAAGGCAAAGCTTACTAAGGCAGAAAAACAAAATTTGTTGAATTACCTTAATGAGGAATAAATTAATAATTTCATAGAAAGCAACTTATATCCCGGAATTGTTATCCGGGTTACATCTGATGTGCAGGGAAACCATATGAATCAATTTACTGTGCTTATGCCATGAAAATATTAATCTGATTTTTGTAATTGTCTAACAAACTCTCTAAGTAGTCTTTCACTAAGTTTCCCGTTTTCCCTTACTCCGCTGCAGATATCCAGTCCGAATGGCACAACAGTTTTTACGGCATCTGCAACATTGGAAGGGTTTAACCCGCCGGCAAGAAACACCGGTATCTTGATTCTTTCGACGATCATTTTACTCAGATTCCAGTCGTGTGTTCTTCCGGTACCGCCCAGTTCCTTGATCTTCAATTTTTGGTTTCCTGAATCCAACAGGATGGCATCAACATATTCTGAAACCCTTACGGCTTCAGCAACGGAATTTTCGTCTGTAATATGGATTACCTGCACCAGCTTTATTCCAGGCAGATTTTCCCTTAATTCAGGATAGACATCCTGGTGAACACTATCGACCAACTGTATGGTGCTGGTTTTGCATTTTTTTTGCTGATTTATTATATCCCCGGCAGTCACTTTGCTGGTAAGCAGAAATGTAGCTACCGGAGGGGGTGTATGGGCAGCGATTTTTTTAATTTCTTTTTCGGAAATAACACCGGGACCGCTGGGCATTTCGGAAACCAGCCCGATAGCATCAGCCCCGTATTTTATTGCCATATTTGCTTCTTTTATCGAGGAAATGCAGCATATTTTGATTCTTGGATAATTCATAATCTTCTCTGTGCGGTAACCGGAAAAAATAGTAACTTTTTAAAATAAAATATTTATTGACTCTACACAATGAATATTGTAACTTCGCTCAATCATCTTTAAGAGTGTATATGTTTATAAACATTTTCTTAACAGTCATTTCTAAATTAATATTCCCGAAAGTCCAATAAAAGAGAGGTGTGTATGAAAAAAATTCCTTTACTTTTTCTTATGTTCTTTTTCCTTGGCTTCCTGGTACCTGAGCTTTTTGCTCAGGGTGTAACAACATCATCCTTAAACGGAATAGTTGTTGATGCTGAGGGCAATCCATTACCCAATGCAAATGTGATTGTGCTGCATGTTCCTACCGGCACACAATATGGTGCTTCAACGAGAAATAACGGGCAGTATAATATTTTTAATATGAAGGTGGGCGGACCCTATACCGTTACTGTTTCGTATGTCGGTTACGGTAAGGAAATTGTTGAAGACGCGTACCTCAATCTTGGTCAGCAGCTACGCCTGGATTTTGAATTACAAGCAGAAGCTGTTGCCGGAGGCGAGGTTATTGTAACCGGGGAAAAAGATGAAATTATTAATAGTAACCGCACCGGGGCTGAAACATTAATTAACCCCAGGGACGTTACACTGCTGCCGTCCATAAAGCGCAGTACCCGCGATTTAACCAGGATGGATCCCAGAAGCGACGGAAATTTCAGTTTCGGCGGAAGAAACTGGCTTTATAATAACATTTCTGTTGACGGTTCCTATTTCAACAATCCGTTCGGTCTTGATGATCCTGCTCCGGGCGGACAGACAAATGCGGAACCGCTGCCTTATGATGCAGTTGAACAGGTTCAGGTTTCCATTGCTCCCTTCGATGTTCGTGAAGGAGGATTTACCGGGGCCGGTATCAATACTGTAACTAAGAGCGGAACCAATAATTTACAGGGCTCGGTTTACACTTTTTACAGGAACGAAAGTATGCTCGGTACAAAAATCGGAGATACTGAACTGCTTAACCCTGACCTGACTTTTTATCAGTCGGGAGTAACCGCAAGCGGAGCAATTATTCCAAATAAACTTTTCCTGTTTGTTAACGGAGAAATAGTCAGAAGGGAAGATCCCGGCAGCGATGCTTTCACAGCCGATAACGACAACGACCCTAACAATAATGCACCTGGTGTAAGCAGGGTTCGCCAATCCGCTATGGATTCCATAAGACAAAGGATGATTTCTGTTTATGGTTATGATCCTGGTCCATACCAGGGATTTATTCATGAAACCAACAATGAGAAAATCCTTGCTAAATTAGACTGGAACATAAGTGAAAATCATAATCTTTCATTCCGGTATAATTATTTAAAAGCCGGCTGGCAGAAACCGCCGCATCCTTTTGCGATCAGTTTTAACAACACCGGACGCGGTCCTAATCAGAATACTCTGCCTTTCCAGAATTCAGGCTATAAGATGAATAATAAATTAAATTCTTTTGCCCTGGAATTAAACAGCAGGTATAATACTTTTTCGAATAGATTTTTCGCAAGCTATAATGTATTCAGAGATTTCCGCGAACCATTCAGCAAACCATATCCCACAATAGAAATTGCTGAAGGCGGTATAACCTATACAACTATCGGTCACGAACCATTTTCTATTCATAATATTCTTGATCAGAACGTTCTTCAGATTACAAATAATTTCAGTTATTACCTTAATAACCATGTTCTGACAGCCGGAGCAACTTTTGAATATTTTGATTTCTTTAATTCATTCAATCTGTTCCGGTTCGGATTTTTTGGGTTCAATACATGGCCTGGAGGCACAACATTTACATCCCTGCAGGATTTCTTCAACAGAACTGATCCATCTAATCCCGAGAATTTTAATAGTTTTATTATTCCTTCCACAGAGCCATACAAAGGTGAATTTATCGAAGTCGGTCAGCTGGCATTTTATGCTCAGGATGAATTCCTGGTTTCTGACAGATTCAGCCTGACATTTGGCCTTCGTGTAGATGTACCTATGTACTTCACAGAACCGATTGATAATCCGTGGTCAAGAAACCTGATTTTACTGGATGAAAATGACAGCAGGGAAGTGGTTGATCAAAGCAAATTACCGGATCCCACTCTGCTGTTCTCACCGAGGGTTGGTTTTAACTGGGATGTCATGGGCGACCGCAGTACACAGTTAAGAGGCGGAACCGGAATATTTACCGGCAGGCTTCCTTTTGTATGGATCGGAAATAATATTTCGAATCCCGGCCTGAATCCCAATCTGTTCCATCCAACCTATAATCCAAACGGCAAAAAATATCCCACACAGGATAACTCGGTGCTTATGCAGTCCGATGATCTGAATGCCATGGCAAGCGACTTTAAATGGCCGCAAATATGGACTTCCAATATCGCTTTGGACCGTAAACTTCCCTGGGATATGATCGGAACTTTGGAAGTAATCTACGGTAAGGATATAAATGCTATTTATGTGCGTAATGCAAATCTCGGTAAACCGGTCAGAACGCTGAAACAGGACGGACGTCCTTATTTCGGCGGAGCTCTTTCAGATACAGCGTTTACGGGCGGAGCCTATGTAATTGATAATAATGACAAAGGATATTCGTTCAATATTACGGCGCAATTAAGAAAACAGTTCGGTTACGGACTATCTACTACTCTGGCATATAGTTACCTGCTTGCTAAAAACACAATGACAACCACAGAAATAGCTTCATTTGTTTACGGCGGAAATCCTGTGAAAGGTGATCCGAATAATCCGGAAGAAGGATATTCACAATTCGGACAGCAGCACAGAATAATCGGCGGCGCTACTTACAAACATAACTGGAGTAGTAATTTTGCTACCAGCTTTGGCCTGTTCCTCGAGGTTGCTGAAGGCAACAGATTTATTACCACAGGCGGAAACCGCTACTCGTTTATCTATGCCGGCGATGTTAACGGTGACGGCCAGGGCGGAAACGACCTGATTTATATTCCTAATAGTAAAAGCGAAATTATTTTCTCGGAAACTGATCTTAACGGCAACTTCTATGCAACAGCCGATGCCCAGTGGAATGCATTTAATGCATTCATTGAGCAGGACGACTATCTAAGTAAAAACAGGGGTAAGATTGCCGAAAGAAACGGTCTCATAAATCCATGGTACATTAATATCGACCTTAGATTACTTCAGGATTTTTCAATTCCTTTAGCCGGTAAAAATCATACATTCCAGCTTAGTGTTGATATTCTGAATGTCGCCAATTTGTTGAGTCCCAGCTGGGGCGTTAGAAAAGTTGCGGATACAAGAGCAACTTCCCCGCTTCAGTTAGTCGGCTTTGACAGCAACGGCGAACCTACATTCAACTTCGATACCAGCATCAAGGAAACATTCGTGGATGACCCCAGCTTGTTCTCCCGCTGGCAGATGCAGGTAGGTCTGCGCTATTTCTTTAACTAAAAAACAGTTCTGTTAAGCTCTATACCGCTATGAGATTAATCTCATAGCGGTTTTTTTATTTTTAATAGTTACACTATTATTCGGAATGGATTTTAATAAGTTGCCCAAAACAGAACTTCATCTTCATCTTGACTGCTCAATAAGCTATGATGCTGTAAGGAAAATGAACCCAGATATTTCACAGGAATACTACAATCAGAATTTTATTTCTCCGGCAAAATGCCGGACCCTCGGCGAGTATATAAAAGGAGCCCTGGAGGGAATTAAGCTGATGCAGACCAGGAAAAATCTGAGTCTTGTTACCGATGATCTGTTTAAGCAATTGAAAAAAGATAACGTAATTTATGCAGAGATCAGGTTTGCGCCATTATTGCATACGCAGGGAGACCTTAATCCGGAAGAGGTTGTAAGTGTGGTTGAAGAAGCAGTATTCCATGCTGTTTCCGGATATGGAATTGAAGCACGTTTGATTTTGTGTACCCTGAGACATTTTACAGCAGAGCAGAGCCTGGAAACTGTAAAGCTTGTTCAGTTATTCAGGAACAGCCTGGTGGCCGGATTTGATCTGGCAGGAGATGAAGCAGGGTTCCCTTTAGATAATCATATTGCTGCCTTTGAATATGCCATGGAAAATTCCATTTTCTGTACGGCACATGCCGGGGAAGCGAGAGGTCCCGAAAGTATACAGGAGATAATTAAAAATCCGGCAGTCACAAGAATAGGACATGGTGTAAGATGTGCAGAGAAACCCGAGTTAATGAAAATAATTAAGGAAAGAGGTATTCATCTGGAAATTTGTCCTACCAGCAATGTGCAGTCAAACGTTTATGATGAATACAGGGATCACCCGGTAAAAAAGCTTTTTGATTACGGTATTTCGGCAGGGATTAATACAGATGCCAGAACGCTTTCCCATATTTCGTTGTCTGAAGAATACCGTAAACTGGCTGAGGTATTCGGATGGACAGCTTCTGATTTTTACGCGGCAAATGTGAATGCATTGAATGCGGCATTTCTCCCTGAGCAGCTTAAATTGAAGCTGAAAAAAAGATTTGAATCAGAAATGAATAATATTTAAGAATATGTCATTAAAGATTTACTATTTATTCTTAAATTAATAGTGCGGGTAATCGGGGGATCGGTAAAAAATGTTTAAAAGAAACGGAGAAGCCGGAATATGAGCACTGCAAAAAAAGATGGTCTGTTTATAACAATTGATGCCAACATAGGTGCGGGTAAAACAAATGCCTGTCATGCACTGGCCTCAGCATCCAGCTCACGCGGCAGAATTACCAGGGTGCTGGAAGAACCAACCAACTCTGAAAGATTCAAGCATTTTTTGTCTCATTATTACGGCGACTTAATTACAGGCAAGAACACCGGCGGCGGTTTCGAAATGCAGATGTTTATGCTCTGCCAGAGGTATGAGCAGCACCGCCTTGCGGTTGAATTGGCCTGGGGCGAACAGGGAATTATTGTTATTCAGGACCGCCCAATATATGGCGATACCGTTTTTGCAACTACTGCAATGGAACGGGGATTCATGACAAAAGAAGAGTTCGATCTTTACGTGGATGTATTCAAAAATATGAGCAGGGATATTATGCCCCCCGATATTTTTGTCTACCTGAATGTGTCGCCGGAGGAATGTTACCGCAGAATGAACACCAGGTCCAGAACTGAAGAAGAGGGAGTGCCGTTGGATTACCTTCAGCATCTGGATAATAATTACCGGAAACTGGTTAGCGAAATGAGAAGAAGGGGTATACGGGTGCTGGAGGTAGACTGGCATGAATTCGGTCCCCCGGTGGTTTTATGGAATAAAATTTTGGGTATGGTAGGCTCGGATGAATCATGGTACGAACAGCTTTCATTCTCATTCGCCAAGCAGCCCAGAATTCCAATTATGCCGAATGCGGATGAAAAGAAACCAGGTTAATATAAATATTTTAGATTCTTAATCTGTTCAGAAATTAAGCAGAGCAGAAAGCAATTATTAAATATTACGGTTAAAAGTTATTGGTACAGGATTTTCCTCTTAACATAGATATTTTTGCATTGTTCATTTTCCTTGGAACAGTACAGGGAATATTCCTTTCATTATTTTTCCTTAGCGGAAATAACCGCCGGGTAAAGGCAAATGTTTATCTTGGGTTATTGCTTCTCGCTGCTTCAATAATCAGTTTTGATATCCTTATCTCCTATACAAACTTTATGTTTCATGTTATCTACCTGGTTGATGCATCAGAACCATTTAACTTTTTAATAGGTCCCACATTTTTTCTTTATATCGCTGCCAAACTTGATGAAACCAGGATAAAAAAAGTTTACTATCATTTCATACCGTTTTTTATATACCTTGCATATTCAGTTCTTTTCCTGGTACAAAGCGCTGAATCAAAATATAACTCCTATCTTGATCAGTATCATCCGGAAATGCAATTCGTTCCTGTCACCACTCTTGGGTTTGAGGATCCCTTATACCTCAAATCGGTTGTTAATGAGCTTACAGTCCTTTCTATTGCAGTTTATCTTGTTTTTGCGGTGATAATATTGTACAGAACCTCCAGGGTGGAAAAACATAATGAAAAAAGAAAAAAATTATTTTCATTGCTGTGGATTGACGTTTCATTAATGGCGTTTATTCTGGCTGTACTGATTTTTGTAAAATTGTCCTTCACCCATGATCTGGGTGATTATATGATCATTACCGCTGTTACTGTTTTTATATATTCCATAAGTTTTAAAGTTGTCAGGGAATCTATTTTCTTTCACAAAGGAAATTTTGAACCTAAGTACAGTAAATCAGTATTAGATGAGGAAAGCAAGAGCAGAATAGTGGAAAAGATCACCGCTTGCATGGAAAATGATAAACCCTTCCTTAACAACTCTTTTTCAATGCAGGATCTGGCGAAGAAAATAGCTGTTAGCCCCAACTATTTATCACAGGTAATAAATGAAAAGCTGCAGCTCAGCTTTACAGAAATGGTCTCAAAATACAGGATTGAAGAAGCCAAAAAGATACTGCTGGACCCCTATTCCAACGATACGGTGGAGGGTGTTGGTTATTCAGTGGGCTACAGTTCAAAGTCAACTTTCCACAGCGCATTCAAAAAATTTACAGGACAAACCCCGGCCGAATACAAAGCCTCCGCAAATAATTGAAAACAACCGTCTGTCATACCCCGAAGTACTAATTTATGTGTTAGTACTCCAATCCTATGGGGAAGGTCTATAAACCCCCTTCCGCCATCTTATTTTTGCATCGTTTAATTCTGAAAGGTATAAGCGATGACAAAAACCGGGACTCTCAAAATCAGAAGGTACGACCTCGACTGGCTGCGAGTAATAGCTATTCTGCTGGTGCTGCTGTTTCATGTGGGTATGTTCTTTGTTCACTGGGACTGGCATGTTAAGAATAATGAAACCAGCAGGACTTTCGGATATGTTATGGTGTGGCTCCACCAGTGGAGAATGCCCCTGCTGCTTTTCATTTCCGGGGCAGGAACAATTTTTGCCTCCGCCAGAAGGAACAAAACGGAATTCGCTCTTGAAAGATCGAAAAGACTTCTTGTCCCTCTGGTTTTTGCAATGCTGGTGATAGTACCACCGCAAATTTACTTTGAAAGAATCAATAATTACTCCTCGTATTTAGATTTTTATAAGACTGTGTTCTCATTTGTGCCTTACCCTGACGGGGGAAGTCTATCCTGGCACCATATGTGGTTTGTACTTTACCTGTTTATCTATTCTATAATTGCAATTCCTCTGATCGCTTTTCTGAAATCAGGACGATCCGTAAAATTTATAACTGCACTTGAAAAGTATCTTTCCAAAAGATGGGGAACCCTGTCTTATATAATACCGATCCTTATAACCCAATTAATACTTCGTCCCTTCTATCCTGAACAAACTCATTCTCTTTTTGACGACTGGGCATACTTTACATTCTGCTTTACCTTTTTCGTTGCCGGGATGATGGTTGCCTCCAGCGACAGGCTGTGGGAGATACTGCTCCTGAAAAGAAGATTTCATCTTTCCATTGCCCTGTTGTCTCTTGGCTTGATGGAATTTCTCTATGCAGTGGACTGGAATCAAATACAGCCATACCTTAATGTAGATCTTGAAATTATCTGGAGCATAAATGAGATTATTATAGCATGGAGCTGGGTTGTCGCTGTTGTCGGATATGGACAGAAATATCTTAACAGGAACAGTCCGGTTCTGAAATTTGCAAACGAAGGAATTTATCCCTTCTATATCATCCACCAGACCATAATAATCGCAATTGCGTACCCGATGATAGACTGGAGCCAGGGGATAATAGTGAAGTTTATCCTGCTTTTATGCTTATCGTTTGCAGCAACGGTCGGATTTTACGCACTGTTTATAAGACCGTTCAACTTTATGAGGTTTTTATTCGGAATGAAACCGAAGCAAATATCCTCCAGAAAGCTTGCAGTTAAAGAACTAATATATGAAGTACAGAAAGAAGAGGCGTGAACAGATGGAAACTATAATCCTTAATAAAAAACCGGATAATTATTATTATAAAAACCATAAATGGAAAAACACTATGTATATGCCAAAATTTTATTTTGTTATGTTATGCATTCTTGCAATAATGTTTGCCGATGCTTCCTATGCCCAATCGGGTACAGTAACGGGAATTGTTACCGATGCATCAACCAGAGAACCGCTGATCGGTGCAAATATTCTTGTTGTAGAACTTGAGAGTACCGGCGCGGCAACGGATCTCCAGGGAAAATTTAATTTAAAAATCCCGGTGGGGAGTTACTCTGTACGGGCAAGTCTTATCGGGTATACACCGGTAATAAAAACAGATATTATTGTTAAAACCGGGAGCGAGGTCTACCTGGATATACAGCTCAGCCAGACAGCCCTTGAAATGAACGAAGTGGAAGTTACGGCAGACTATTTCGATAAAACTATTCTTGAAAATAATTTAAGCACGATTTCCCTAAATGTTGAAGAAATAAAAAGATCACCCGGATCATTGTCGGATTTCCAGAGAATACTTCAGGGTATGGCAGGAGTTTCATTCTCGAATGACCAGGATAATGAATTGCTTGTAAGAGGGGGTTCTCCCAACGAAAACCTTACAGTGCTGGACGGAATGGAGCTTCATTCCACTAATCATTATCCCAATGAATTCAATTCAGGCGGTCCCATAAATATGATCAATGTAAGCCTCATCCAGGATATCCAGTTTTCGCTGGGAGGCTTTGTATCCAAATACGGCGATAAAATGTCATCGGTGATGAATATAACCTCAAGAGAAGGTACCAGGAACAGTATGTTTACTGGACAGGCTAATTTTTCAATGGCCGGGGCAGGTGCAATCCTGGAGGGGGGAATAAACCAGGGCAGAGGCTCCTGGCTGTTGTCTGTCCGTAAAAGTTATATCGACCTGATTGCCGGTTCGGTAGGGTTAAGCGCTGTGCCTAAATATTATGATCTACAGTTCAAAACCGCCTATGATTTTTCGCAGAATCATAAATTATCATGGTCAGGAATTTACGGCAACGATAAAATATTTTTTGCCGGAGAAACAGACCAGCAGCTTTCACATAAAGCCGGTAAAACAGATTCTGTAGATGTTTATACTCTTGACGTGAAGCAAAGCCAGTGGGCAACTGGTATATCCTTAAGAAGTTTGTGGTCTAAAAGCCTTTACTCAACAGTGACACTGTACGGGGATAATTATCACAACGATGTTGATATAAAAAACGATTTCACCAAAAGGACTTTCGATAACGCCGGAAAGCCGGTAACTACCCAGGTACTTTCGGCACGAAGAGTGTTTGATAACTTAAGCGACAATTTTGAAACCGCCCTGAAGATAGAACTGGGATGGAATATTTCGAAAACCAACAAGCTTGATATCGGGGCAGCGCTGAAGTTCGGGGGGTATAAACAGCGCGCTTATATAGATCCGGACACTTCCAGGTATGATTTAGATAATGATGGAATATTCGATAAAATTGTGGTTATACCTTCATCTGAACTGAATTATGATCTGAAGCTGTTCGGGCAGAGTAAAAGCTATGTTTATGTAAATGATAACATCGAACTGCTTGACAAAAGATTGCTGCTGAACCTTGGTATGCGCTGGGATTATTTTTCATACAGCGGTGCATCGGATATTAGTCCGCGTTTGTCTTTATCATATTATATTTTCCCCGGGTTAACCAGTGTGAACTTTGCTTACGGGGAATTTTATCAGACCCAGAATTACCCCACTTACGGCGACCGCTATCAGTCATATATAAATAAAAATGTTGATAATAGTCATTCCCGTCACTTTGTCTTAGGAGTTGAGCATATTGTATCAAACGGATTGAAAGTAAATCTTGAAGGTTATTATAAAAAATATTCGGATCTGCCGGTGCGTGAGGAGTTCATACATTTTAATGACCACACATTCCGCTCTGAAAAATGGCTGAATGCGGGCTCACAGAGAGTTTATGGAATAGACCTGCAGATACAGCAGAAGCTGGTAACCGATTTATACGGAACCATCAGTCTCTCCAGGATGTGGTCGGAAGTAGATGATCCCCGTGAAGCAAGGGAAGGGAATACCTTTGTATCCGAGTACGATTTTCCATATGTATTCACGATTATTGCGGGAAAACGATTTAAGGATCTGCGCAGCAATTCAGGCAATTGGCCGTTCTATTTAAGGTATCCCAGCTATCTTCTCCCTTTGTCGGATGATATGGAGATAAGTCTGAGGTGGCGATATGCCAGCGGCAAACCGTATACCCCGATGATTTATACAACCAATGAACAGCATAGGGCAGGAGGTATAACCTGGACAGAGGGATCATGGATTGCATCTGATGAAATTAATAGTGCACGCTACCCGGCATATCACAGGCTGGATTTAGGATTCAGCAGCCGCTATAATTTCAGCAGCTGGAACCTGGTGATAACATTATCAGTGCAGAATTTATATAACCGTAATAATATTGCTGCGTATCAGTATAATTCAGACGGCACTGTAGATAAAATATACCAGTTTTCCGTTGTACCGGTGCTGGGAGCTGAGATCGAATTTTAATTGTTAAAGGTTTAGCAGGATTGCTATGAAGTGAGAGTAAATTTCGCAGGTTGTTCCGGGTTCCCACTACTTATCGTGGGGACCCGGAATCTCTGCTATCGAAAATTCAGAAATGAGATTCATCGTCGCGATGCTCCCTTGAATGACAATACCTTTGAATTTTTAAGCCTGCCGGTCATTTCGGTACGACCCGCTAATCAAACCTTTCGGCTGCCTGATTTTCCAGTCTGATTCAGACATTTCCGACTGGATAGCTTAGCCATGAACTTTCACTCACACTTGTGCTCCACCCAGCCTGCAGCCTGCGCATAACCTGCACTTACCCGGGGCACAGGCAGCTAAATTTGGCTGCCAGATACGAAGATAGGAGCGGGTAGATGGCTGAGATAGGCGGATGTTAATACCAATTGGAACTGTTTTTTTCAAATCCTGCTATGCCAGAGGAAGACAGTTCAGCTTTTAAAAAATTGGCCTGTAACCAATACCATTAAAAAAATAATCAGGAATATATTTGGTGAAAGTTGAAATATAAAAGTTTTAGTAAGTGTAAAAGCCTGCAATGAATTAGACTGAAAACGGTTTAAAATAAAAAGTGAGAGGCATACAGCCTCTCACCTTAATACATAAATTGAAATATATATTACTTCAGGAGCATCATCTTTTTAATAGAAATGAAATCTCCTGCTTCCAATCTGTAGAAATAAATACCGCTTGCAAAGGCAGAGGCATTGAAATCCACATCATAAACACCTGCTTTTGCAATTTCCTGGACAAGTGTTGCCACTTTTTCGCCGAGAATATTATAAACTGCAAGGTTTACGAAACTCTCAACCGGAACCGAATATTTAATCCTGGTTACCGGGTTGAACGGATTAGGATAATTCTGCTCAAGTGAATATACTTTCGGTAATTCAACAACAGCATTTACTTCGTTTGAATAAGTGAAGGAACCGTCGTTATCCATCTGCTTGAGACGATAAACGTAATTTCCCGGAGCAAGCTTAGTGTCTGTATATGAGTAATTAACTCTTTCCGTGGTTGTTCCTTTTCCTTTAATGAATGCAATTTGTCTGAATTCATTATCACCGTACCGTCTTTCAACAGTAAAACCCTGGTTATTTGTTTCAGTTGCAGTTGCCCAGTTCAGAGTAACATTATTTTCATTAACAGACACATTGAAAGTCATAAGTTCTACAGGTATAGTTCCGCCTGCAGCAACAACCCACACCAATGCACCGTCCATTATCTGATTAACGCCGTCGGTTACAGATTCAACAATTTCCCTGAATTCGAAAGCGTAATAACAAACGTTATATATTGGGCCGTCAAAAACAACTGCGACAACCGTATCACTGTTTGACGGTAAATCAGCGAACCGGTAAGCAACCTGGGCTCCGTAAAGTGCACCGATTCCATCGGGATATGAGGAAGAGATTGAATCACATAATCCGGGATTTACAATCTCACCGCAAATTCTGCTGGCATCAGGAGTTCCGTTTCCGTCATCAAGGTAATAAAAAGCATGCAGGTACTGCTGGTAAAAAACAGTATCATACATCGTTGCTCCGGACCGGCCATGGTTGAACCCGATATCGTCTCCGGCAATTATAAGTGATTTTTCATCTAACTCGGTACCAGAGTTCAGGAATGCCATTAATTTCATTCTTTCATCATCCTGAACACTCGATTCATCAGACCAGATTACTGTACTCCAGGAACTTAAATCCTGAAGCCCATTATCTCTGTCTAAAGTGTCATAAATAAGTCCGTAAGTATCGAGAGCCAAAATGGTACTGTCTCGGTTTGACCTTTCATTCGTAGTCGCGCTGCTGAAAACAAACACAGCAGGTTTTGCAATCTGGGGAATAAAACTGGTCATCATAACATCATTTAAAGGATTTCCGTCGCCGGTCAGGAAAACCGAATCCTTAATAGTATATTCTGTTCCCAGAACATATCCGGTGAAGGGTATGAAGGCAACTTCCTGAGTTTCACCGTAAGCCAGGTTTGTAACATTCTGTGTATTGGTATAGACAGAGGATGAACCATCATAGATTGTTCTGGTAACAGTGAAAGTTGCAGCATTTAATCCCTCGTTTATTACCATTCCGGTCATCGGCAACTCAGTAGTGCCGGCGGGATAGTAGTACAGTCCGGAAGGAGATACAGAAAAAATACCAGCATCATTCGACAGGGGGAAGTTAATCTTTATCTGGGGATGCCGTTCATTGCTGCTTGCTAAACTTGCCGGAAGAGATGTTCCGTAAGAGTATTTTGTCTGATAATTTGCATAAGCGGGTACACCTGTTGAATTGTCATAGGACCAGTTAATTGTAGATGTTTGACCCTCTACCTGGCTATACTCAGTTAAGACTACCAGGTTTTTGCCGTTGGTCGTATCATAGACGAATGGGGTACCAAAAGAAAACACTTTGAAACCCGGAGAATTACCTACAGCAGTAGTCGGATTTGCATCATATACAAGTGTTGCCTGGGTTAATGCACTATCCCACGGCAGTGTCGATGATCCCCAATCCTCTAAACTGGTTGAGCCCAGATAGATTTTAAAGTTAACTGTGCCAACCATTTCATTTAAGCCGGCACGGGAGAATTCCACGCTTCTTATGGTACTGCCATGTTCCATTGCACCAAGAAGGGAGGCTGGATAAATATAAGCATATCTGCCATTTTGGTTGGCAGTGCTGGAAGAACGCAATGGTCCATATGTAACAGAAG
Source organism: Ignavibacteriales bacterium UBA6490 (assembly GCA_002435365.1). Taxonomy (GTDB): domain Bacteria; phylum Bacteroidota; class Ignavibacteria; order Ignavibacteriales; family Ignavibacteriaceae; genus UBA6490. Next base: position 22,794 of record DJMM01000056.1, on the reverse strand, counting down.
AATAATCACCAGGACCAATAATGACGGATTGAGCTGTTCCGTCAACAAAAAAGAGTAATGAGAATAAAAAGATGATGAGATAGTAGAGTTTTTTCATCATTCCTCCGGAAATTTTTGAGTGAAAAGTTAAATTTAAGGTATTCAAAAAAGACTTTTATGTCAATAGTTCCAGGGAAAATATTGAAATTAAATCGTTTTTCATCAATCAGGATTTTTACTGAATATTTCTTTCTGCGGATAGTAATATTTTTATAAAAAGATGTGTCATTCACCCCGATGGAAAATAAATTATTCAGACCATCTTGTAATTAATACTGTGTGTATTTGCGGTTATCACAAATACGGAGATCCGGAATATTTTCCGTCTCAGCAACTCACAGAAGATAATTATTTGTTGACCCGGACGCTGAAACTTTTGGTAATGGTAATCCGGCTTTCTCTTAACTGTTTCCATTTGTAGTTGTCCCCCACCATATTTTACTTCATNNGATCCAATACAGGCGGTTATAGATCCAGGTTTTCAGAAAGGTTATTTCACTTTCATAAGTAGATCCCACAAAATAGTTAGGCCATACATAAACACCCAGGACCGGCCACTTCTGAAAGTTTCTGGTTTTTGACTCATCGAGGAGAGTAGTCAGTGAATCGATGTAATTATAGATATGCTCCGTATTGAGCACACTATTCTTAAGCACCTGCCATCTGGCATATACTCTATCTCTGAACTGGCTGTCTGCAAAGAGTTTCTTCCACCAGAAAGGTGTAAGAAACGGTTCATTGGCAGGCATGTTATTGGGATTGGAAAGGAATTCAATCTCCCAGCCTGCAGACGATCCGCCATTGTAGTAGTCTGCATTTCCGAGAGCGATATTAAAATCCCACACCGGTCCGGCAGAAATCTTTGTACTTCGGCTGTCCCTGTCTTTATGTAAATAAGTGCTTAGCCGGTAACCATCGACATTTTTTGCAGTTTCATTTAAAAGAACAAAGTCAACAAACGAATCAACATCCAGGAATTTCGGATACCCGGTTGCAGTGTCTGCGATATTTATACCATACATCATCATTGTTTCGAAAAAGAATATTCTGTTCTGAATATATGTCATCTGCCGGGGAACAATTTCATCCGGCTTGGGGTAGTGATAAATATATGGAATCATGTATGGGGCATTTGGGAAAGGGAGGTAACTGGAGTACCAGAACTCATTATTCTCTCCATCCATCTTGTCAATTTTAATTATATAGCCCCCGGTGAGTGCATCGCCTGTGGTATCGGGAGGTTCAAGTTTTTTTATGTTCACACGGTTTCCGTCGCGCTTTATTTTTTCAAGCAGGATATAAATGCCGACATATTCCCCGTTTAAGACAAGTTCGCAGTACCTGGAACGGCTGGCATAATGTCCCATATCATTTGAAAGCTTATAAACCAGCACATCCCTGATCAGACTTTTGTCGTTATATGGAGCAGAAAGAATCCAGTCGTTCTCAGCAGGAAATCCAAGCAGCGGCACATTAAGATTATTACCGATGGAATCGCGGGTTTCAAAGCCATACTGCTTTTTAGGAAACCACTGGGAGGTTGAACCTCTTATCTCTATGCCGATCTTTCCGTCATAATTGTTGAAAGCATCGGTTAGATAGTTTCTTACCCCTTCACCGTTGTCAATAATTCCCATATCCACTGTAATTTTATACTCACTGACGATAGTCTGCCCGTTTGTATTAATTACCACTATAGGCAGATTTGAAGAGCTGAAAGGGACCGGGGTTAACTGATCGTTTTGTATTAAAAGCGAATCGGTATTATTGCTAAAAATATTTATTGAGGATATAAAAAGGGAAATCTGTATAAGATAAAATATCTTTTTCATTTCAGGAGGATAATTTTCCTGTAATTTACATAATTACCTGCTTTCATACCATAAAAATATAGTCCGCTTGACAAATCTTTAGCGTCATACCGGACATCATAATTTCCAGGGTGTTTAAATTCATTAACAAGGACTTCAACCTCTTTTCCCATGATATCATAGAGAGTAATGGTAACCTCAGTATCATACCCGACGGAATATTTTATGTATGTGGATGAATTAAAGGGATTGGGATAATTCTGCATCAGGTCAAAATCGAAGGATCCGGATATTTCATCTTCGACACCGACAGTTTTTTGAAAAAATTCTATGTAGCTAATGTTATAGCCGCCCAGTAAAAATCTGGTCATCAGTTCATGTTGGCCCGAAGGGATATATACATCCGTTACTGTAAGGTACTGCCAGTTCTGCCAACCCCCGGTATTAGGAATGTCAAGCACCGGAGTCAGGTTTTGGTTATCAAGCGTCAGATATAATTTACCGCCTGTGTTTGCAGAAGCCACGCTCACGTTAATATCATAGGTGCCGCTTTGCAGAACATTTACGGTATGTTTCAGCCATTCACCGGGTTCAACCCAGCCTACATTATAACCGTTTGAAAGGAAGGCATTGCTGTTTTCGATATCGACACCGTCATTTCTATAGCTCCATCCGGAATTATAAGTGGCGCCACCGGTATTTTCATAAACATTGTCCTTGTAAGCATAATAGAGCTTACCCAAATCATAGTCGGATGCATGAATGATTCCGGGTATTTCGTTTACTGCAAATGGCCGGGTTACAGTATTAAACGGTTGTCTGATTAATGCATCAATAACATCCTTCTGATATATGCAGTTTTCAAGTCTCAGTTTATAGACCTGGCTGACCAATGCATCATAGGCATACTGGGCAGTAGGCGGGGAGCCGGAGCCGCTCCAGTAATTGAGCAAATTCTGATATGCCGGGAGTTTTACTGCAGACAGGGGTCCGGCAATCGATTCGATTTTTTTCAGCGGCCACCATGCCCACCCGATATTGTTATTTTTCATCAGTTCAACGCAATCGACAAACCATTTGTTTGAATTTTCTCCTGTTTCACCCAGCCACAGAGGGCAATTGGTACTGTTTCTCAGATTAATGTAGGATTGAATGGCGGAAGTTGAGTTAACGTTCCAGTATTTATGAAAGCTGTATGCCATATTGTCATCCCACGGCGGAGTCAGTCCGGAAAAATCTGTTGCAAACCAGTTGCCTTCAATGAAAATAATATGGTTATTATCTACGGCGCGAATCGTATCGGTTATTCTTATATAAAGATCTCTCAATGCCTGGTTGCCGGGCAGGCTCCATTTAGGTTCATTCAATAAATCGTAGCCTCCTATCCATTCTTTATCCTTATAGTGCTCGGCAATTTTTCGCCAGACCTGCACGGTAAGGTTTTTATTCAACTCACTTTCCCATAAAGACGGATATGCGGGATTGTAATCGCTTATTGGTTCGTCGCTCTGTCCGCCGGGTGCTGCGTGCATATCAAGGATAAGATATATCTGGTTCTCTTCGCACCATGCAAGAAGTGAGTCAACAATCTCGAATCCTTTATTCAGGAAAACGGGGGGATTACTGTTTTCAGCAAAAAGGTTATAATGGAAGGGGAGACGGATCGAATTGAATCCCCAGCTTCTTATAGAATCAATGTCTATCTTCCGGATAAAATTATCTCTGTAGATCTCATAAAATTCTTCAGTGCTCGTTTCCCCGATCAGGCCTGCTATCTTTTCGCGGATTTGCCATTGAGCGTTTGCAAATCCGGAAGTCTGAAGCATATATCCTTCCTGAAGAAGCCATCCGCCCAGTCCGATTCCTTTCAGATAGATTTCCTGTCCCGAACCATTCACTATTTTTTTATCCTGGCGGTGCAGAAAGTTTTGTGAAAACACAATTGTAGGTAATCCGACAAAAAGTAAAGCGGTAAAAAAGCAGAGAGATTTTATTTTCATATCTAATTCTTTGATTCTGTCAGTGTAAATTTTTCCTTTTTATCACCGACCATTACAACAAAGTCGCCAGGCTCGGTTATTCTTTTATTATCAATTCCGATAAAGGAGAAATGATCTTTATTTAATGCAAAGGTTACAGTTTTAATTTCCCCGGGATTCAGAGATATTTTTTCAAATCCCTTTAATTGCCTATCGGGCCGGGTAACTGAACCATAAAGATCACACAGGTACAGCTGAACCACTTCCTGACCTGAAGTTTCTCCGGTATTTTTAACATCCACAGACACTTTTAGGGTTTCGTTTTCAGTAATTTCCTTTGAACTTATTTTCAGATTGCTGTAGCTGAATGTGGTATAACTTAATCCGTATCCAAAGGGCCATTGCGGATTATAGGTGTTTACATCAAAATTTTCTATCGGTTTGTAATCATAGAGAGTTATGCCATTGGCATTTCTGGGATATGTTACAGGCAGTTTACCGCTCGGATTGAAATCACCAAAGATCACATCAGCCAATGCATCTCCCCCTTCCATGCCAGGCAGGAATCCGAGTATGATTCCTTTCATATCAGGTACAATAGATGAGATAACCCGTGGACGTCCTTCAATCATAACAAGAATAACAGGTTTACCCGCGGCTGCTATTTTCTGCGCAAAATTTAACTGTACATTATTCAGAGTGAGATTGTCAATATTTCCCGGACTTTCACAATAAGGTGGTTCGCCAAGGCACAAAATTACGACATCCGCATTCTTTGCTGCTTCGATTGTCTCTTTTACATTAATTTCTTCAGTGAACGAGCATCCCTGAGAATACAGCGCATTTTTTACGCCGATTTTATTTTGTATAGCTTCCGCAATAGTATGTTTTTCCTGAGGATAAAGAGATTCGTCATTTCCCTGCCAGGTGATGGTCCAGCCGCCGTTCAAAGGGGAAAGTTGATTCGCGGTTGGTCCGGTTATTAAAACTTTTGATTCCTTAGACAGCGGAAGTATATTATCTTCATTTTTAGAAAGTATTATCGATTCACGCGCTGCGGTCAGATTTGCCTCAGTAAATTCACTTTTTGCAAAATTATTAATTAGTTCTTTATTTGGGTAAGGATTTTCGAATAATCCCAGCTGCATTTTAACTGTCAGGATCCTTGAAACTGCTTCATCTATTCTCCACATTGGCACCGAACCTTCTTTTACAAGCTCCAGCAGGAGATCATAAAAACTAAAGTTATAAGGGACCATGCTCATATCAACGCCCGCCATCACAGCTATCTTCACTGCTTCTTTAGGAGTTGAAGCCACCCGGTCTCTGGTATGTAGACGGGCAATATCTTCCCAGTCTGATACTACAAATCCCTTAAAGTTTAATTCATTCCTCAAAACCTCAGTGAGCAGATGGTAATTAGCATGACCGGGAATTCCGTCCACTTCCGAAGAATTAACCATAACTGTGGGGGCGCCTGCGGCCACCCCTGCCTCGAAGGTCGGCAGGAAATATTCCCGCATCATTCTTTCCGAAATCCATGCCGGTGTTCTGTCTCTGCCATTAATAGGAAAGCTGTAACCCACATAATGCTTAAGGCAGGTGGCAACTTTAGCAGCATCGCTTATATCATTTCCCTGGGCCCCCTTAATATAAGATGAACCTATCTGCGAGGCCAGATAAACGTCTTCACCGAATGTTTCCCATAATCTTGACCAGAGGGGCTGTCTTCCGATGTCCATCACCGGGTAAAAGTTCCACGGGATTCCCGAAGCGCGGGTTTCATAAGAAGTGATCGAGCCGCATTTCTCAGCAAGGTCTTTATTCCAGGCAGCAGCCATATTTATTGCCTGCGGAAACAGGGTAGAACCTTTTGTATAATTTGCTCCGTGAATTGCATCGATTCCATATATAACAGGTATACCCAGCCGTGTTTTCTTTTTTGCTATATCCTGAATTTCAGTGATGACCTGGTGCCAGTATTCAATGCTGTGGGCAACATCATAAACATTGAGAATCGAACCGACATTATATTTAATTATTGCTTCTTCGAGTTTTGCCAGGTCGATCTGGTGCTGCTGCTTTCCGGTGCCCTGAACTTTTGAAACAGCCTGGATAGTAACCTGGGTCATCTGTCCGACTTTTTCCTCAAGTGTCATTTTAGAAACAAGGTCCTTTACTCTTTGGTCTGTGGTTTGCGTTTCGACATTACTCTCTGCAGGTTTTAGTCCGATTGTAAGGGCAATGACAATTAGCATAATGAAGACTTTTAACAATTGGTTCATAATTATTCCCGATGTTTGGTTCAGTAAAAAAATTATTGCTAGTTAAATATTCTATTCGCACGGGGAGATAACTCAGCCCCCGCGAAAATTTAAAAGTGTTTTTATTATAAACGCATTCTTTTAATTAAGCAGAATCATCTTCCTGGTTTCGTATATGCTGGAGTTTCTGAACACATAAAAATAGACGGAGGACGAAAGCACATTATTTCCCAGTGAAGCAGAATCTATAACGTACTTATAGGAGCCTTTCTGCAGGTATCCAAGATCCTCTGAATAAACCTTTTCTCCCAGTACATTATATAATTCCAGACTTAGGAAATCAGCTTTCGACAACGAGTAATTTATTATGGTCTTCCCGTTAAACGGATTAGGGTAGTTCTGCTCAACTTTAAAATCAGGTCTGCCAATTTCATTATCATTATTTATTCCGGTTGATACCGCAGTGATTACAATACCGTTGATAAATGGATTATCTACTTTTGCAGCAAAATAAATATCCAGGACATCATCGTTAACTTCCATGTTTTCTGTTTCATAAATGCAGGCGGTATTCTTCCCAACTTCTGCATATACATCAAGATTTTCAATGGCACGTTCGTTTTCAATATAGACATCAAATATTCTGCTGCCGGAAGAATTAAAGTAATTTTCAGCGAACATCAGTTTAACATTATAAATGCCGTTTGGTATTCTCACTTTATAAGTCACCATCCCGTATTTTTCGCTGCGGAATATTTCATCCTCCTCGGTTCCGTTTATTTGAATGGTTGAAGAATGAATTGTGCTGCTCCCATCAAGATAGCCATATTCGGCGCTGTGATTCCATTCCTGGTCAGCAAGGTAGTCTAATAAAGCTGGTCCGGCGCAGTTTACCCTGACAGGAAAAGTTAATTGCTGCGGACGTATAATGGTTACTGCATTTGCAGACATGGTGTTCGGTACGAGCCATCTGTCCTTAATATTCATCGCAAGTAAATTTTTAGATGTGGAGAAGTCCCATCCTTCCACAGTAAGACTGACGCTCTTTTGATCAGCGAGCAGCTCGGCATTAGTAATTGATGCGCCGTTAATATTATAATTTGAAGGAGTCTGGCTTGATGACGAATCCAGTTCTTCGGAAAAGTATGCAATAACTTTTCCGCCCACTACTCTGGCTGTCAGAAGGGAAGGGCTCTTTAAGTCAGTATAACCCGTATTTACCGCATCCGTGAGGCAAAGAATTAATTTTCCATCCTGAAACACAGCATTCTCATGTATAAAATCACAACCGTTGCCGTACCATGTATGGGTAGCTTTATCCCATCGTGAAGTATCCCAGCTGTCAAATTCATCTGTCCATGAGTGAGTAAAATTATTCCCGGTACCGTAATTTCCGGATCCGGGTGTATAGGAGTAGTAACTTACCCAGTCATAAAAAGCGAAGGCCGGAACTGCTTTCGGATTCCAAACACCAGCCCAGTTTGTATATTGGGGATTCCAGATATTCATCATAATCTTTTGGGCGCTGGTCAGAGTCTGAATATGTGCCCCGGTTTGTTTCAGTACTTCTATACCGTCAACAAACCAGGAAACATACCCGGGAGTCCATTCAAAAGCATAGGTATGGAAATCCGCATGAGGCGATGAAGTCAACGGGAAGTGACCGACATGATTGGTTTGCGGCGGTGTAATAGTATTAAACTGGATATCGCCGGGGTAGCGTCCCAAAATCTCAATATCAATTTCATTCCAGGTGCTTGCACTGCCGCCGCCGTCATAATAGGTAAAGAATGATGAGAGCATGCCTTCCCGGTATGAGGATTTCATCCTTACTTCAAATCTCCCGTAGGTAAAGGCTTCTTTTGTCCTGTATTCAGCCCCCTTATAATCTTTTGCAAATAGTGGAATTTGAATAAGAGAAGTTAATAGAAGTAAAACGGAATATTTTGGAACAATCATTATTAAACACAATTATTAATAAAAAAGCTCTCCTCCGGTTAAGAAAGAGAGCCCTCTCAACTAACTAAAAAGAGACCATAAGAGAAAATTTCTGTATTTCAGAGAACCTTCCAAAATCCTGATATGCGTAGTCGAGTTTAAGCACAAGGTTTCCGATCAGCTGCTGCTGTAATCCAAACCCCAGGGCAAAGGTCTCTTCGGAATCTTTTTGGGAGAATTTCTTTAACAAATTCTGAGCCGACTTGTATCCGCCTCTGATGAATACTACTTCGTTGAAGGAATATTCTGCACCAAGATTCAGACTTTCATAGTTATCACTTGGGTGTATCGCGTCGACCGCAATGATAACATTGTGCATTTCAGAACGAATCGGAGCATAAGCAACGCCAACCCTGAAATTTAAGGGCAAAGCCCATGAGTTTGTCTCAAGATAAGCCGGAATATCTCCATTATTACCTGTGCTTCCGGGATCAAGGTCGTGAAGAACAAGGTTGGAATTTCCCAGAAGCTGCATCGAGGATCCGAAATTAGAAATTGACATTGCCAGAATAGCTTCGTCAAATGGTGTAACATATTGAACACCCAAATCGATAGCAAATGCACTCGCGCTCATTTTCCAAATTCCTTCATAAATGAACTTGGGATTGAAGCCAATTGAAAAATTATCAGTCAATTGAATTGCATAAGCCAGGCTGAATGCTGCCTGGGTAGCTGAGAATGTTTCACCGGTACCAGTAGGCTTAGCAATAGTTGTGACACGCATTTCTCCGATATCAGAACCGGTATAGCTAATACCAACGGTACCTATATCTCCCAGGTTATAACTGGCGGCAAAAAAATTATACTTGATATCTGCAATCCACATGGTATGATCAAAGATAACATTTACGCCTTTTGCCTTTGTAAGACCGGCGGGATTCCAGTAAATCGAACTTATATCATTCACGGCACCCACAAAAGCGCTTCCCATTCCGATCGCGCGCGCACTTTGTCCGATTGATAAAAATGGTGCTGCGGTTGTTCCTTTTTTAGAAACATTGGAAACAAATCCCTGTGCTGAAACTTGCGGAAAAGCCAAGCTCATTACTAATAAAATTTTTATTGTTATATTTTTCATCTCAGTATCTCCGCTATTTTATTAAAGCAAATTTGCCGATATGAGTACCAATTCCCGGTGCATCGACGTGATAAACATAAACTCCATATGCAGCGTCCATACCATCTTCGGTAACAAGATTCCATGAAAGGGATCCATCTCCAAAAACCGATTCTTTATGAAGTGTTTTAATTAAAGCCCCGGTTATGGTATATATACGAACAGTGCATTCAGAAGGAAGATTTATAAAATCTATCTTTCTTTCTCCACGACCGGTAGAGTTAAGATTTCTTCTTTCCCAGGTGGCGGCACCAAGATAAGGGTTGGGTACAACATCAATTCTTGAGAGCTCGCTTTTTGCAAGTAATTTATCTACCTGTACCGGAATAGTTGAATAAACAAAATAATCTCCGGTCTTGAAAGCCTTGCGGGTTGTAATCTGGAATTTGTCGCCGTTAGCGGGATAAACCGGATCTTCATTTGGGTTGAAAGGATGATCATAAGTAATATTCCAAGCAAATCTGAGATTGGCAACAGTCATATCACCCTGAAATTCAAGTATTTGAATCTGATCACCCAGACTTAAATTCAGAGAACCGTCATTGTCTTTAACAGCTACCTTTGAGAATTTTCCTTCAGTTTTATTCCACACCTTAAAATTAATGGGAAATTTACGATATAACGGCGGTGAACTTAAGTAGCAGGTGTCCTGCGGAGTATCCGCAAACCTGACTTCATAATCTGCCGGCCATGGTATTCCTCTAACCGCAGTCGGGTCCGGTAACACGAACATCAACAGATTGCTTTTGGGATCAGTCATCCAGCCGGTTAAGGAATCGATGATTGTTACAGATGTATCATTTAAAACGGTTATAGCCATGCCATCGAAAGGCTGGCCAATCCTGTCGGCGCCAAAGTATGATGAATCTATACTCAGCATAATGGTGTCGGTTAGGGCATTAAATGTTCTTATTACGTCATAAGATAATGTTTTGTATTTGGGATAAACACTGGAAGACTTGAATAATATTTTATATTCCGCTCCGTCTAGAATTTCTCCAGGATTCAGAACACTTACCTCTATTCTTCCTGAACCGACTCCCGAACTAACCTGTTTTTGACTCCCCTTAATTTCAGGCGCTTTATAGCCGGCGACGGGAGCATTAGGGGTGACTACAGCGCAATTAACATCAATAAACTTTACTGTACCGGAAAAATCTTCTGATATGATTTTGGTGCATTCAGAAGGCTGCAAGCCTTTGGTACCTCTGTTTGGATCACCCATATCATAAGAAACACACGCATAATAGTATCTTTGTCCATTTTGAACATCAGTATCAATGTATGAATACCTCAGGCCGGTATTGTCGCCTCTCCAGAAGTGGGCACCGTTAATTCCCACAGGATCAGGCCCGGATATGCTGTCCTTTAAATCATAACGGGCTATAGGCTTCCAATACATTGGCGAACCCTTTGAGTCAGTTATTACTTTTATATCATTGAACTCAGCCTCTGTACTGCGATATATCATATAACCTTCAAAATCCTTTTTAGCTCCCTGGGTTGGATCATTGTTTTCAAATCCCATAAAAGCATCACGTGATTGCTCTGCAAGGTTATCCCAGTATAGAAACACTTTTTCATCACCCGGTACTGCTGTTAGTATGGGTTTTAGCGGGGGCTTTGAGAAATTATAATTAGCATTGTAAATTTCCTGTACAGTTTCCTTGTTAAAGATGATATCCTCAAGGTTTTCACCGAACAGAAGCGCCATTGAGAATCTTTCTCTTAATCCCTGGTATAACGGAAAAGCACCGGAAGCAAAAACCATTGAAATATTTGCCCGTTGCAGAGCAGTATCGAACACAGCCGAACTCATTTTCAGCCACATTGATTCATCATCTTTTGCCCAGCCGCCTCCGGTTCCTCCTTGTCCCAATCTGTATATCGATACAGCAGTTAATCCGATCTGATCTGATTCGTCTTTATCTGTTTTGTCAAAATTTGGCTCACCGTCAGTCGGAAGTCCGTCTCCTTCTCCTTCATCAGGTCCGGAATACTGTCTGTCAAATGGTCCAACTCCATCTTTTCCAAGATCATCATTTAATGGCTCATTATTCTCAGCATCCCATTTACCATTTGAATTTAAATCAGCATAACTTATCCAGTCCTTATCATTATCGATGCCGTCATCCCTTCTTTCATCAATCATAGGAACACCGAATATGTCGGCATCATCATCATCGTTTATTCCATTTGTTCCGTTACCAGGACTTTCAAGATATGCATAGCCGTAATAACCTGTTTTCCAGTTGTTGGGAACACCTAATCCATCATCATCAAAGCAATAGGTCAGATCAAGTATTTTGTCAAAGGAGGCGTTATCGTCTTCCGAGTCATCCGTACCACCCACCCCGCAGTCAGTGTAAAAGCCAAAAAAAGTTTTAGGATAATCGAAGTCTGAGAGGTTAACAATATCATAGTGCCAGAAAATAATATCTTCTGCAAGAACGTGTGACCACTGGAATCCTCTTACTTCGACTCTTAATCCGATCCCCTTTCTGTCAAGATCTGATGCGAGGGGATTATAATTAAAGGGCCCTCTTGACCATTCACCGTCTTTCGAATCATCCATCACAAAAAATGTTTCAAAGTCCGAGTTATTTACACCTCGGCCGAAATAGCCATACCAGAATCCATCCCATGCGGGTGTAAGATCAAGTGCTGCAGGCCAGGTTTTAGGCCAACTGTGGGGGTTGGTATTAATAGCTGCAGTAGGTTTCTCCAGCGGGTATTCATTAACCTGGTTCTCATTAAAATATCCGGGAACCGGTTCAAGACCCCAGAGAACTCCGGTAGTCGGATCTTTATCCATCCATTCCCTGTATGAAGTCTGCAGCGGGTGGATAAGTGCCCCGTTTCCGGGTGCTTTAATTTCAGTTGATATAAGCACTGCAACACCATCGAGATAGGAATGTCCTGTCCCTTTAGGCCATTCACCACTAGGCTGATAAGGCCATTGACCAACCTCACCATTATTATAGAAAAGAGTTCTGATCTGATTCCCATCCATAATACCTTCTCTTCTATACTCGATATTACCCTTGGGTTCATTTCTATATCTCTGGATTTGGCTGCTAACCTGCGGAAACAGTAAATCAGAAACACTTATGATTATCAGCAATAAAAATATTTTCTTTAACATTATTATCTCCGGTTAAAATCTCAAAACATAAATCCCAGCCCCACACGTACCTCCCTGGGGGTAGAATACATTCCGGGATTGTTCACGTACTGTTCGATAGTATTAACACCAATAATATCGCTTTGTTTAAAATACTGGGCATTCAGGTCAACATTAGCTCGTCCGGACCAGGAATAAACACCGAACTCATTTTTAATATCCAGCAGATTGTAGATCATTAAATACGTGTTTATGGAAAGTCCGTATAAACTGAACACTTTTTCTGCTCTCATATCAACATTATAAAACGTGGGTTTTATACCTCCATTTTCAAACCTAACGCCCTGGGATACCCTAATGTCTTCCGTATAAGGCTGCCCTGATCCGTATTGTAGAATAAAACCGACAGTCCAGTCACCGGGGATTCCGAAATTAACAGAGGCGTTAAGTGTATGTCTCTGATCCCAGTCCAGCGGAACTACGCTTTTAGTCTCTTCGATGGGTGGATTTGTCTGGTTATTATTGTATACAGCCCTTGGATCAGAAGCATTTCCTCGTGCAATCTGGAAAGTATAATCAATTTTTGCTCCGAAATAATCAGCGAACCTTTTGTCAAACGAAAGTATAAATCCTTTTACATTTGCGTAATCCCTGTTTATATACCTTGCATACTTGAATCCTTCATAAGTATTAATAATTTCCATTCCCAGCCAGTTTCTTATATCCCGGTAGTAAACAGAGAAATTAAGAGCAAAATTTTCGAATAGTACCTGCTGCAACCCAATTTCATAGATAATATTCTTTTCTGCATTCAGATCCGGATTACCGGTAGTTGACGAAAGCGAATTGCCTGCCTGCACAAAAAAATCAGGATTGGAGTAGAGGTTTTCGAATGAAGGAATTTTGAAGAAATGACCATATGAAAATCTTATTATCCCTTTATCGGTTATTGGAAATGATGCACCGAGACGGGGACTGACCTGAAATTTTGCATTGGCCTTTTTCATTTCCAAAACATAAGTACCCGGATTGTTGGGGTCTTCAACTGCTCCCGGATATAATCTGTTACGGCGCGGATTCTTAAGATCAGCGGGAAGTGAACTCTGCGAGTTGAAGTAATCAAATCTTACACCGGCATTGATTATCATTATATCGTATTCCATCTTGTCCTGAATATATGCAGAAAACTCAATGGGATTCCGTCTATACTCTATAAAGGACCCTTGATCGGTTATCTTGCCTAAATCTGTATAACCTGGGGTAAATATTTCATTATTCGTCAGGGTGTCGAGCTGTCCGTCCGTAAGATTGATAACATTTTTATTCATGCTGTATATATCATAATATCTTCCCTCCAGACCAACTCCGATTTTATGTTCTTTGCTTATCTGGGAAGATAAAGACCATTGACCAATAAATGTATTGGTATACCGTTTATATCGTCCCCCCTGAGTGCCGCCCTGTCTGAAAGTATATGAAGAAGAAGAAGCGCCCTGGTCTGGATTCATATATCTTGGATCAATTCCGTAAGGATTCAATGAATCAACCGGAGCATCCGGATAAAGATAGCCTTTATAATCATAAAAATTAGCTGAAAATTTTAAAGTCTGATATGTATCGGAATTAGGATAATGCGCAAACTGAAGAGTGTGGATCATATTCGTACGGTAATGCGTCATTATCCCTTCAGGATTTAGTGACCAGGCATGATCATAGTAACGGTTTTCATTTTTATCCCAGAATGAGCTGTAGGTAATAGAAAACGCAGGCAGCGCGTATGTTAATTTACCGTTAAAGGAATATTTCAACTCCGGGTTCATCGCAACGTATGCCGAATCCCCGGTATTTCTGGGTATCCAGAAAGTATTGTCAGAAGGGTTAGGAAAAAACGGAACATCATCGGTGGTATTAAAAACTCTTTGGCCGTAAAGATGTCCCTCATTCTGATAGTACCTGCCTGTTAAAAAGAAATAAAGATTGCTGACAGGCTTGACAGGCCCGCTGTAGGTAACCTGCACGTTCTTCTGGGCAATCCGGCCTACAACATCAAGATTTCTGAAAATATTTTTATGAGTTGTAAAATAATTGCCGATGTATCCGGTTACATAGCCCTCGAATTTATCCGAACCCCCTTGTGTTACTATATTTACAACTCCGGAAAGAGCCTGTCCGTATTCGGCATTAAACGTTCCGCTTATTACTTCCATCTGTTTTATGGAGCTGTTTTCAACCTGCACCCCGAAACCGCCGTTGAATGCATCGGTCACTGCAATTCCGTCGATCAGGTAAGCAACATCATTTGATCTACCGCCCCTGAAGTGACCGTCAATTACACCGGCCTGCAGATTAACTATCTGACCAACACTTTCAACAGGCATCATTTTTATATCGTCCGATGATATTGTAACAGAAGTTGAAGTAAGATCTTTTTGAACCAGAGGTCTTTGTGCAACAACAATTACATCCTCGCCTAATTTTATTGCAGTGCTGTTGAGTTTCATATCAAGATTTGTTGTTAAGTCAATTTTTACCAGAACTTTTTCAACAATTACTTTCTGGTAACCAACTGCACTAATAATTACTCTATATTCTCCGGGGGGGATATTGCTGATTGAAAAATAACCATCAATATCGCAAGCCGCCCCAAGATATGTTCCTTCCAGAATAACATTTGCACCAATAACAGGCTCCCCGGTCTGCTCATCCGTAATGTTACCGGAAATTTTACCTGTTGTTCCTGCAAACACTGAAACTGAAAAAAAAGCAACCAATGTTATCAGCTGACGGAATAAATGAGATTTTATAAAATTAAGCTTATCTGCGTTCTTCATATCATTTACCTGTATAAATTATGATCTCCTGAATCGGTTGAGAACTTAAAAAAGGGGCACGGAATGAAACCGTGCCCCGGAAAAAAATTACTTGAGAAGCATCATTTTATTTGTCTGAACAAATGAGCCGCTTTCAAGTCTGTAGAAATAGATGCCGCTTGAAAAGTTGCTTGCATCAAACTGAACGGTATGGATACCTGCATTCTGATCCTGATTTACCAGGGTTGCAACTGTTCTTCCAAGAACATCAAACACCTTCAACGTAACATGTCCGCTGTTCTTCAGGGTGTAATTAATCTGAGTAGATGGATTGAACGGATTCGGATAATTCTGTGACAGGGTATATTCATCAACTGTCATCTCATCATCTTCAACGCCGACTGGATTCCATAGACTTCCGATCCAGGTGTAAAGCCATCTGTTAACATCACGCCACGAAAAATCTTCGTTGAATGGTGAATATGTAAGGATACCTTCTCTTTCACCAGTACCATCAGCATCATTTATAGCAAAATCAATTGGTATCCTGAAGCCTTCAACAGGAACGAATAAACTATCGTCATTAATTCCTGCAATCAATGTCCAGGGTATCCTTGCTTCAACTGCATAACCGGTTGGGAATGTTGGTGTCCATGAATACTCAGAACCGGGAAGAATAAGAGAGTCGGCGTCTGCGCCAAGATGATCTTCAATTATTCTGTCCTGAGCAAATCTAAAATGATAATCCGGATTTGCACCACCCTGGTAAGAACCATGCGGAGTCCCATGCCAGTTATACAAGCCTAAGTATATGTCCGGAGCATCGTTAAGGTAACTTTGAATTGCCGGGTTGAAACTAACGATATCATCCTCAACATCAAAAGCTACATATAAGTAGGTGTTGTCGACCGCAACATATGCGAGCACTGATAAATCGGCGTCGCCACTTATTGTGGTATTAGTAACTATGTTTCCTGTTCCATCTGACGGGAACATTCTGAAAGGAGTAATACTCTGCCATTCTGAAAGATCTCCATCTGCGGTAAATGTTGCAGGAGGAGTTAATGAAATTGTTGTAACTCCCTTGGCTTCATTTGTTAAAGGTGCGGAATTTGCACTTAATAC
The DNA here is from genome assembly GCA_002435365.1 of Ignavibacteriales bacterium UBA6490. Lineage (GTDB taxonomy): Bacteria > Bacteroidota > Ignavibacteria > Ignavibacteriales > Ignavibacteriaceae > UBA6490. Next base: position 6,527 of record DJMM01000056.1, on the reverse strand, counting down.
GCTTGCGTTTCCTGAAGCATCTTTACAAACTATAGCATAATAATAGGTTACGTTCTGACTTGTTACCGGAGAAAAAAGCAAATGATTGACAAGTTGAGTATTTTCATCTATCCCTAATTTTACTACTTCAACACCGGATGCGGTTAAATCGGTTATCTGGTTTAGACTGTAGTAAACATCATATTTTTCTCCAGTTTCACCGGGGACATCATCCCACTGAACAATATTCAGCTGTGTTCCGGCAAATGCACTAACGTTTTGCGGTGCAAGGGGTGGAATAATATCAAACGAAGGATTACCCGTCCACCAATCGGTAATATACAATACTTTACCGGCAATTCCGGAGGCTTCAGCCATCATTCCGACAACAGTAACATTTGTTGAATCAAATCCGCTGGTATTGTCCTGTGGCACCATATCCCTCAGTGCAAGCGCGTAATCATGCCATTGCTCATCTGCAACAGGCTGGAATACCTTGCCAACTTTGGCAGCACCGCTTTCAAATTGAATTCTTAAAGCACCAACGCCGGGATCGGTTTTCATTTTAAATTTAACGCTGTCGATCTGCCATGAGCTTCCAAGATTGAACGGGGGATCAACAGTGAAACCGATTCCGGTCCATCCATTACTCCATTCGTTTCCCTGAACCCATTTCAGTGCATTTGTTCCAGAAACAGGACCGGCACCTTCCTCAACTCCGAGAGTGGACTGACCCCAGCTCCAGGAGCTTAGTCTTGAGGGAATTACAATACCATTAAAGATGATTGCTGGTACTGATTTAAATCCGAATAATGTTAATTCATCGAATCCCACTTTAACTGAATCAACATAGTTTGCCGTGGTTACTGCAACTATCCCGAAACTGATTATTTTGTCATAATCAAGTATCTCATTGTTTTTGGGCATACCCCAGCTTGAAGGTGTTATTACGAAACCGGAATCGCCCGGATTAATGCTGCCGTCTGATTCAATCTGACGAAGCGAAATCCTCAGGTTATACCACCCGCTGGTTGCATCAAGCAAAGCGGGATGTTCATAAACATACTGCTCAACTGGATCAGAAGGGGTGGGCTGATCCCTGAACTGCATTCTGAATACCATGTTAGCAGGTTGCGTGGCAGCCTGGTAAACTTTTACCCAGATGCTCAGTGAATCACTGTAACTCCAGTCAAAATATTCTCCTGCTGGAGGACGATCCTGCATTTCAGCAAATGTACCCCAGTCATGAAAGGCACCGAGTACAGCTTTGAAATCAAATGAACCGGTTCCTTCATGAAAGTCGGAATGATTATCGGCGAAATCGATAGTGGTAGGATCACCTTCACTGACCCTATAATACCTGTTATTCACAGCCGATGAATCGAAATTATCGATCAGTACCACACCCTGGGCTGCCAATGAACCAGCCAGGAAGAGTACAAAAACGATGGTTAGCAAATTTTTCATATTGCCTCTCTTTTGTGATTGTTGAAAATGAATTAGTTTATTTTTAATACCAGTAACTCCAAAGTCCAATAACAATTAGTAGAATAAATGCTGATAAAATTAAATTTGATCTGACTACATTTACCGATTTAAGATTAGAGATACAATAGGTAATATCCCTGAAACATTGAGAAAAAGAACCCCGTAGTTCAAAAGCATATCTGCCTGTAAAGCCGGCTGTACGGTAATTTAAAACCAGAATTATTCCAATGCAAAGCAAAAATAAAAATATTGCAAAATGCAGAAAACTTATTTCGAGGAAATAATTCAGCACCGGATGCAGTTCCAGCCCCCAGTTACCGAGCAGCTCAATTAATAGCCTGCTTAAACCAATTGCCTCCCCGATTATTAGGGTAGTGAATGCAGTTCTGGCCGTAATTTTCTTAGAGAACAGTGCAAACAGAAATACTGCAGTTATGGGCGGGCTTACAAAAGCCTGCACACTCTGAAGGAACAGATATATCTGTGAACTTATCAGTTTAACCATGGGTACTATCAATATTGCCACCACCACAATCAGTGTAGTTGCCAGCCGTCCCACCAGTACAAGTTTACGGTCATTGGCAAGCGGATTCCTGGTTTTATAAAAATCGTTTGTAAACAGAACCGCTGTACTGTTGAAAGCGCCTGCCAGAGAAGACATTATTGCTGCCAGCAGACCCGCAATAACAATTCCCTTAATTCCGGCCGGCAGCAGATCGCCTGCAACCAGTGCCGAATAAACCTCATTACCTCCAACCTCAGGATAAAGAACTGAAGCAATTAAACCCGGCAGAACCAATATAAAAATCGGCAGAATTTTAAGGAGAGCAGCAAATAAAGTTCCCTTGCGGGCATCATTTATTGACCTGGAACTTAATATTCTTTGAACAATATATTGATCCGTGCACCAGTACCAGAAGGCAATTATGGGGGCACCGAACAGAATGCCGGTCCAGGGAAAATCCGGATCGGAAATTTTTTTAAACATATTGAAAAAATCCTGAGGAAGCTTTTGTTCCAATCCGCTGAATCCACCTACTGCATTCAAACCGAATACAGAAAGCAGAACAGCCCCCAGAATGAGAACAATTCCCTGGAATAATTGAGTGCGAATTACAGCATTTGCACCGCCTGTAACACAGTATAATCCTGTAATTAGTACAATGATTATGGAAGAAGCGTAAATGTTCAAACCGAAAATTCTGTAGAAAAGAAGTCCTGCTGCAAAAAGCGATACCAGTATTTTTGTAAAAATGTAGAGAACGATTGAAAATCCGGCTATAATTTTTCGAATTCTCTTGTCAAATCTTTTTTCAAGAAATTCAGGAACAGTTACCACACCCGATTTTATGTATACCGGGGCAAGAATCCATCCCAGAAAAATTAATGTAAAAATTGCCATTAATTCAAATTGTCCGACTGCTAACCCTCTGACCGAACCTGAACCAGCAAGACCGATAAAATGCTCGCTTGATATATTAGTAGCAAAAATTGAGATCCCTACGGTAAACCATCCGATATTCCTGCCTGCTAAAAAGTAACTACTGTAATTTTCATCATTCCGACGGGAATAATAAAATCCCAGACTCAGTACAATAATTAAATAAGCTATCAGGACCAATAAGTCAGCAAATGTAAAAACTTCTATCAATTTAAATAATTTTGTATATGATCTGTATTACATAAACACTTATAGTGCCAGCAATTAATTACCTGTCAATTCTTCGAATGTATTCTTTAATGGAAAGATGACCTGATCACAATGACTTGTATGTTTATTAAATTGATAACCGGGGTTTATTATTTTAATAAACCCCGAATTACTTCCCTGTATCAATTTTTTATTTCAGAAAGATTAATTTTTTTGCGGCTGAGAAGTCTCCGGCATCAATCTGGTAAAAGTAAATACCGCTGCTTAAACCAAATTTATCTGCATTGAAAATTATTTCGTATCGACCGGCTGTTTTACTTTCATTTACCAGCCTCGTAATTTCTTCTCCAAGTATGTTATAAATTTTTATGCTTACAAACTCATCTTTTGAAATACTATATATGATTTTCGTGCTGGGATTAAACGGATTTGGATAATTCTGTTCAATGCCCCAGCTCACTGTTTCAATAAAATCATTTTCAGGGGCAACATCAGTTACCATTCCGCCGATATTATAAAACGGGGCATAGCCGTTTTTCAGGGACACTGCTGCGGTTTTAATAGTATCCCTGTTCATACGGTATAAACCCATGCTCTGAAATCCGTTGGGGTGCTGATGGGAATACCAGTCAAAAATACACCACCAGGTTACTCCCATTAAATATCCGCCATCCCGGTATGAACCATCCGGTCTGATAACCGAAGCTCTGTAAGTAAATGCAGCAAAAGTGGAATCAAAAACCTTTAATTGCGCCGCTTGTCCTGCTGTACCGTTAAGCTCGCCCGACCAGTAACCGTATTCAGTGTCAAGTATCGGTTTTTCAGGGTAAGCCAGGTTGGTGTATCCTAAAAAGTATCTCGTCCCGTCATAATAAGTTCCGCCATGGAAAATACCAAAGTACATGGTCCATCCCGCTACATCGCACGCAGCCTGCGAGGCGTCACCCGGTCCGGGTCTGTCAGCAGCAGCGGATTGGGTGATCAATCTTCCGTCGGCATAATTAAATAAAAGATCCTGTTTAACTTTTGTAATGAATGCTTTCCTGTTGTCTACATCCAGGCACTCATTTGTGGTGCTCCATAAAATTACGGAGGGACGGTTGTAATCTTTAAAGACCATTTCGCGGAACATCTGCTCATGAATGTGCCTTGCGCTATTCTGAATAATCCAGGCGATCGTTGTATCAAACCACCATACCGGGATTTCTTCAATTATAGCTAGACCAAGCCTGTCAGCGATCAGGTATGTATATAAATGATTGGGATAATGTGCCGTTCTCAGCATCAAAGCATTTAAATTCTTCACTTTTAATAGATCCGAATAAATTGAATCGGCCGGAATGCTTCTGCCGTAAAGCGGGTGATCCTCGTGCCTTGCCAGTCCCGGAAAAAACACCGGCTTTTCATTCAGGTATACCTTATCAACCTGTGCTCGTATTGTTCTGATTCCGAACTGTGTAAAATACTCGTCGACTATGGTTCCATTCTGTCTCAAAGTCACTTTCAAAACATAGAGATTGGGATTTTTCGGAGACCATAATGCCGGATTATTAATGTTCAGATTGGTCCTCCATGCTCTTACAGAGTCGTTTTTTATACTTAATGTATTGCTGATTGTACCGCTCACCGGAGCAGGACTGCCGATTATATCGGAGGCTAATTCGCTGTTAATGTTACCCGTATTCAGATCGGCATCGAACACCTCAATCTGTACATCTGCATTCTGAACATTTGCACCTGCATTATTAACCACCACTGTAACTTGTACATCTCCGGAAATATCCTGCGGTACTATATTTGTCCTTATTACTGATACAGGGGATGAGAATTCCAGGTAGACATCATGGATAATCCCGGTGTAATTGAACCAGTCGCAGCGGGTGTAGGGAACTATATCGTTTCGTGAACCCCATGCCGGGTTATCTACTCTTACTGCAAGCAGGTTGTTTCCGTTGTAATTGAGTGCGGATGAAACATCGAACGCAAATGGTGTATAGCCGCCTTCATGGTGACCGAGGTAAACATCATTGAGCCATACATCGGCAACATAGTTAACCGAATAGAACATCAGTTTAACGAATTTACCGCTGTCTGCGGCACTGATCGTAAATTTTTTTCTGTACCAGACCCCATCTTCATAATATTCCGGAACATCCGGGAAGGTGTTCATCTGGTTTTCAACAGCCGGAAGAAATTTAATTGGCCAGCTACCGTCGTCATAAGAGGAAGTGTGTTTTAAAGCTGCCTCGGTTACCAGAGCAGCATACCCCGCAGAATCCCTTTTAGCAAGCGATATGTTATGATTTGCCGTAAATCTTTCTTTTTTCCATTCTCCATTCAGATTTAAGATCTGCCGGTTTTGTTTTTCAAAGGTCGGCAGTGCAAATCCGTTCTGGAAGGGAATTTTTATCCCGTCTACCTGGACTAAACTTAAGGTCGGTTCCAGAGTTGCCACCTGCCCCGCGGAATAGGGAGAAAGAAATAAAAATAAACTTATAAATGTTGCTGCTAGACTGATTTTAAGAAATGTATTCATACTATTACCTGGCTTTTTATATTATGTTACAAACCGGGAAGGTTGTTGGTGACCACCATTAAAACACAATTTTAGTACCACATAACTCTTGAAAACTACATTCAATTATTTACAAAAAAAGATTATAATTAATCAAAAAAGGGCGAATTTTGCTTATTAAAGTGATAAACCGCTTTTATTAAAATAATAACCATTCTATTAGAAATCTAATTGGCTTATGTCCATCTTATCTTCCACATATCTTTCGTTTATCTGTTCTGTTAAGCGGGAAGTTGGTGTACTTTAGGAGCGAAAAAAGAGTCGGGTAAAAGTTTAATATAATAACCCCGAGGATAATTGAGAAAATTTGGCAGCACAGGCTATTGTCTGGTTATTCACCCGACTTTTTTAATCCCAGTTCTTTTGCCATTCTGTAATAATTCGGGGGGGCGAGGCCAAGTTTTTTTGCAGCTTCCGTGTCCGACTCGGAGTTTGTCCGCACAAATTTAAAATATCTCTCGCGGAGTATTTTTTCTATTTCTTTCAGTGGAATAATATTTTCAGTATTGAACAAATCTCCGAAACCATCTGTTTTACCCGGAAATTCGGTTTCTGATGTTCCCAATGCGTGCATAGCCTGCTTGGGCGTTACCCTTTCGGCAGAATTGAACAACACTCTCTGGATCACATTTTTTAACTCTCTTACGTTGCCTGGCCAGTTATAATTTAAAAATATTTTCATGGTTTCATCCGGAATTTCCGGTTTATCTTTCCCCATATCGATACTGATATTGGAAAGGAAGTAATCGATGAGAAGCGGGATATCAGTAATTCTTTTATTAAGATCAGGGACGTAAATCGGCAGCACATTCAGCCGGTAATAGAGGTCTTCCC
>DJMM01000113.1 GCA_002435365.1 Ignavibacteriales bacterium UBA6490 | reverse complement strand
GGTTTTAACAGAACTTGAAAAAAGGATTAAAGAAAGAGGCGCTTCCTGCATCGTACTTAATGCCAGGGATACGGCAATACCTTTCTATCAAAAGCATGGTTACCTGGAAGTGAAGAAGACAGTAACGCTGTTTGGCAGCATACCCCACCATATAATGAAAAAAGATATCCTGTAAATTTTCTACCTTATTTGTCCATCCTAATAAAAACTACTGAACTGGTAAACGATTATCGCAGCCAGACCTGTTACCAGTATTAGTATTTTGTTTTTATAACGGTACAGCAGTAAAGTGCACAAGAACCAGAGCAAAAATATAATTACAAGCGGGAGGTCAAAAAGAGAGGATATATCAGGGATGGTTCTGTTGATTGCATTAAGCTCATAAGATCTTATGAACGGATAAAAGATTACTGAGGCGATAAAAAAGAATATTGTTGACAGGAGCGGAAACAGCATCCTCCTGCTTTCGGAGTTAAAAAATTCAAGGGCACTTCTGACCGAGAGCAGCAGTCCGCCGAACAGGAAAAAATAAAACACATTCATCACCGAGGCTGGTCTTTTCCCTTTGAAGACAAGTTCGACATTTCTGTAGGGAGGTATCCTGTAGCTTCTAGAATTATAGGTGAGCTCCTGCCAGTATTCCACAGTATCTGCCTGAGGAGGGGGCTTAATAGATACAGTCAGGTATTTTTCCTGTTCGGTAAGCTTTTCTTTCCTCCATTGCTCCGATCCCTCTGTCCGCCAATTCAATGTACCCTGCAGTCCGGCAATATCCTTTCTCACCAGAATATTGATTGAATCAGATCCGTAATGCACCTTCGGAAACAGGTAGGTTATCTTGTCACCTTCGATTCCGATACTTCCGGAGACAGGGTAGTAGGGACTTAATCTCTGGTGGAGAAAAGCAGTCAGGAATGTTAAAACCAGTGCGGCGGTCCACAGTATAATTTTTTTATTCATAAAAATATTTAAGCAGATTTAAAGTACAGGCCGCAGTAAAAAATTATGCGGCCCGCTTATAATTCCGTTTATCAGGCAAATCTCAGAGTGAAGTTCCCATTTTAAGCCTGAAATTTGCAAAGATGGCAACGAACCCATAATCACCTTCATCAGTTCTTCCCAGGATAACAGATGGTCCCAGCGAAAATGCGCTGAATGCCCAGCTGTCAAATATCCGCTGCACCAGTATATCCATTACAATGCGTGTTGCACTTCGTACATCGCTTTTAAACATGGCATCAAAGCGGAAGTCAAATACCGATCCTGCTATTGCAAGTTCTCTTCCTGCATACCCGGCATGCCATTCACCCAGATATTTTGCGGCATAGAATTTTCCCCGGGTGCTTCCAAAAACCGAGACCGGGTATCTGAATTCGAAATTGAAATAAGATCTGTCGAGAATTTTAGCCTGGTATCGTGAATTATCATAGGCCCTGAAATTATTGACATCCCCTTGATCGGGTTCATCAATAACATCAGTATAACTGAACTGCAGAAAGTTACCGAGAGGAATCACATACCCGATCTGGAATCCGGTAGTGGCATAAATATTATTCGAGTTGTTAAATTTTTTGACATCGGTTANNACAAAATTTGTTTCAAATGGTCCGGAGTAAGGCGTACCTATACCGAAAGAAAGGCCCACATCGTTTTTAATCGGTATTCCGAATCTTTCTCCTCCGAAAGCCTGCAGGAACGGATTAATATAATGCTGCATCGAGGATATTTGTGATAATGTGGGAGGGGCAAGAAATTTTCCGAATTTCATTCTTTCGATTACTCTTGAAAATACGCTGCCGAAATGAATTCCCTCTGCAAGATTGATTTTGAACGGATAGGTCTGGATTCTTGCTCTTGTTTCGGGAGCCAGGGCCAGGAACGGGTACAAGGCTCCTTTTATTGAAACCGTCTGATTATTGGCATCTCTGAGATCAACAATTATTTCCGCTTTAGGATCCGGCGGATCAATGAAAACCTCGGATTGTATTTTTATAAAAAGGCTGTCATCAAATGGTTCCATCTGATAATATACGATTGGTTCTTCTTCCTGTGAAAATATACATACCGCACCAATCAGGAAGAAAAGGATTGTTAATTTTTTCATGTATAATCCGCTGTTCATTTATTTGGAAAAATCTGTAAAGAAGAATACATCACCCACCTGAACACGGTCCCTGGTTCTTTCATCCACAACTGTAAAAAAGAAATTTGCCCTGTACCTGCCGTCGGGTTCTCTCAGGTTTTCATTTTTATCAAGCCATTGATCGAACCTGGCCTGGTTTGGGGCAAGATTTAGAGAAACATTATATATCAGATTTCCTTTTGCATCTTTAACAGGACCTGTTACTGTAATGGGACCAGTATAGCTTATCTTCAGCTGGTCGATACGTTCGTCCGTTATTTTCACCGTAAATGAAGTAACTTTTTGAAGATCCCTTACATAAATCTCGGATCCGCTCATCTTGGTGGTTACTTTTTCGATTTTCACATCAGGGGGCCTGTTCGGTTCAACCTTTATTTTTTGCTGCTGGCTGCCGAATTTTATAAAAACCTCATCCTGATCTGTAAGATCGAATCTTTTCTCTTCTCCCGGACCGATAACCGCAATCGGACTGTTCATGTTTTTGGGGTCATAGACATAAGTAGGAACACCGCCTGTGTTTTTGGCTGTATTCCATGTATTCTGAATAAATATCTGTTCCTGCGAAATAGGCGACTGCAGGATTGTTTGTTCTTTAACAGGAGGTTTAATTTTCTCAGGGGTTTTTTCCTCAGGGGGAATCTCTCTTATTTTTTTGGACAGATCCTGAACCCTCGTACTTAACATTGCAATTCTTTCTTTCAATTCCTTATTCTCTGTTTCTGTTACCCGGGGATCAACCTTTATATCGAAGTTTAAACCCATGGCAAAAAGCGAATCGATAATTGTAACAAGAGAGTCCCTTACGCTCATTTCAACGGCCTCATCCTTTGAGACAACTCTGCTCAGGTCCAGGTCAGCCCCTTTTAAAGCCAGAACGGTAATTACGAAAATGTAAAGGACCTGGTAAATAATAAACTTACTGTCTCTTTCCTTGACTATCATTATAATACCTTTACTTTTTCACAACGATATTTTCAAGATGCTTTAATCCCTCGATGGTTCTTTCGTCCCCCAGCCTTGCAGAAGCCTGGGTTAAATTTGCGGCAAGTTTGTTAAGGGCATCAATTTTTTCCGGGGCAAGGGTTTCAACAGCTTTTATTTTATCGAGCAGTGCGTATACCCTGCTGAAATTCTCAACCAGGGATTCGCTGAACTTTGCGGCATCTTCAAGAAGGGAGCGGTAGATCTCGATTTCCCTGTGGGATATTTCCGGAAGCCTTGAAAATCCCTGTCCGCTTATCTGTTTAATAAGGTTCCTGGAGTTTTCAATTTGTATGCGCGAGAAATACCTTTCTCTGAGATCCTTCACATGGTTTACGATGTTCTGGAATTCAACGCCCAGCTGATCAAGCACAGGTTCAAATAATTTTCCGAGAGCAAGGATTATCAAAGCCTTAATTTCAAAAGGAACTGATAAACCCAGGAAGATTTCCTCGCCCAGTTTTATGCTTATTAGCAGAATAGCAGCACCAATTAAAGGAAGGGCTGTCGATATACTGTCAATAACCGTGGTATAGGAAGTAATTATTCTGTCGATTGTTTCAGTTGCTGCAGAGCGCATTACCTCGGTTTTTAATTTATTGAATGCCAGATAGGCCAGAAGTACAAATAATGAATATACAACTACGGGCAGCCACCAGAATCTGAACGGAACCACGATCTCCGATGCAGGCTGCCAGTTCGGAAATAATGCCTTCCCGAGCTGTGTTGAAATATCTCCTAAAATCGGGACATAGCTGAGATCCAGAAAAAAGGAAAAAATCAGTGCCAGCAATGAAATGGCGGCAGGTTTAAAAACAAGGCTGAATTTCAGCTTTTGTATCGATGATTCCTTGAACGAATTAATTTCTTCTTCCAGACCATTCTTTAACATAGGATCTTCTGGGATTTTATATTTTAATTCTGCGGATTCAGTATTGATCATTCCATACCTCAAATATTATATGTTGCCTTGTGATAAAATAATAAAAATCATAATAAACATTTGTCAGGATTCGACACTAATTTACAGTTTTAATAACATTCCGGGCGGCAGCTATATCAATTTAACGGATTTCATAGTTATATTTCCTGTTGCTTAAAATTTAAATTAAATTTCGTAAAAACAATATAATTAACTTGTTCGAAAAATAAGCGTAACAAAGTGATGGTTTTCTCACGGGAAATGATCCGTGAAGGTAAGCCTGTTATAAATCAATTTTATAATGATTAAAAACCCGAAATTATATGAAATAAACACGCGTGTATGGATCAGCCAATGGGGAAAAAATGCAGGGATTCCGGATATTCCCCCCGATTATTTCACACATCTTAAGGAAAAGGGATTTGATTTTGTCTGGCTGATGGGCCTCTGGAAAACAAGTCCTGCTGTTATCAACGACTGCTGTTTTTCTGTTGATCTTGTTTCTGCGTATAATAAAAGTCTGAGGAACTGGGAACGAAAAGATGTTATAGGTTCTCCTTATGCCATTGATGATTATGTACTCAATCCTGATCTCGGCACTGCTGATGATCTTGCTGTGTTGAAGGAGACAATCAATTCCGCAGGTTTAAAACTCATTGTTGATTTTGTACCCAATCATTTTAATGCCGAAACCCATCTCCTTAATAAAGTGCCTGAACTTTTTCTTCCCGGTGATATTGACCTTCTGGAAAGGGATTCTTATACATTTTACAAACCGCATATCAGCCAGAATAAAATTTTTGCACATGGCAGGGATCCTCTTTTTCCGCCCTGGACTGATACAGTGCAGGTAAATTATTTCTCCGATGCAGCCAGAGATTTTATGACAGGGGTGCTTGAAAAGCTGTCAGTTGTTGCTGATGGGGTACGATGCGACATGGCTATGCTTCCGTTGAATAATGTTTTTCATAATACATGGATTGGTGTAATAAACAGATTTGGTTTTAAAAAACCGGATTCTGATTTCTGGACATCTGCAATAAAACATATTAAATCGTTGCAGCCCGAATTTATATTTCTCGGTGAAGCTTACTGGGATCTTGAATGGAATCTTCAGCAGATGGGATTCGACTATACATATGATAAAAGGCTCACAGACAGGTTAACCTATGATGATGTACAGGGTATTAAAGCACATTTGTCGGCGGACAGGGATTTTCAGTTAAAATCTGTACGCTTTGTTGAAAATCATGACGAAATGCGTGCAGTTACAAGGTTCGGGAAAATGAAATCGCTTGCTGCTGCTACAGTAATCTCCACAGTCCAGGGTCTTAGGTTTTACTATGATGGCCAGTTTGAGGGTAAAAAAATAAAACTGCCCCTTCAGCTTGGCCGCCAGCCGGATGAAAAAGTATCCCGCACAGTTTTTAATTATTATAATAATTTGATGAAGATAACGAACAGACCGGTGTTCAGGGATGGGGAGTGGTCAATCATTGAACCCTTTGCGGTTTCAAACGATAACAGCAGCTTTGAAAATTTTCTGGTATGGCAGTGGAAACTTGGTGATGAAAGGGCCCTTGTCGCAATTAATTATGGTGATAATACCTCTCAGTGCAGGATCAGATTCTCTGCAGGTAATAAAAGCGGAGAAATTGAATTAACAGATCTGCTTACAGGTGAAATTTATAAACGTGATATTGCAGAATTAAATAGATCGGGTTTATTTGTTGAGCTGAAAAGTTATCAAAGCCATATATTTTCATTCAATCTCTGAAAGCAGCTTTGCCAGTAATTCCCCCCAGTGGCGGTAAGCTTCAGATGTAAGATGCAGACCGTCTTCAGTGAATTCTTTTCTCAGCATCCCTTTGCCATCAATGAAACTTGAATGCAGGTCAAAATAATTTATTTTCAGTTCTTCTGTCATTTTTCTGATGTTTCGGTTTACCTCGATTATTCTGGTGTTGGAACGGTTTTCAAGATTTCTGACAGGAAGTATTGAAACACTGAAAATTATTGCTGAGTGCAGTGAATTTTTTATGCTTTGTACTATTTTATAAATACCGGCCTCAATTTCGTCATTGCTGCGGCCCAACGCAAAATCGTTTGTACCGATCAGTAAAAAAACAAAATCCGGTTTAAGGGCAACGACATCCTCTGACAGTCTTTTATACACTCCCCCCGTTGAATCTCCGGAAATGCCTTTGTTAATTATTTCATAATCCTTTAAAACGGATCCGGAAGGGAAGGCTTCGGTTATCGAATCCCCCAGAAGTATAATTTTTTTTCTCATAATCTGTTCTGGATATTGCAATTTGTGCCGAAATATTATCTTTTTTAGCTTTTCCCGGGCACAATTATTTTCTTATCTTTGTGAATCCAAATTACTCTATAATCATCTAATAATCATAAAAGAATGGCAAAAAAAGTTAATAAACAGCGTCAAAGAGAGATCGGCAGGACAAAGAAAGAAAACAAGCCCCTGATCGATCCCCGGTATAAAAATTTGTTCTGGACAATCGTATTTCTGGTTGTTTTGATAATATTTTTTATTGTAAATAATACAAGATCTGTTGCGGAAAGTGGCCCTTATCCGCCGGGTTATGATGGTGAAAAACAGCAGAAAGCACTTACGAATGAAGTTCCGTCACAGATAGATATTAAAAATTAAAGGAAAAATGATGGCAGTTAGATTTATAATAATATTATTCTTCAGCAGTATAATGCTCTTCGGATGCCAAAAAAGCAATCCCGCACCGGAGGTAAAGAACAGCAGCAATACGGAAACTGAAATTTATGCAGGCGGGATAACTTCTACCAAAGCACCTGATTTTATTCTTAAAGATATAAATGGAAAAGATGTCAGGTTATCAGATCATAAAGGAAAATTTGTAATTATTGATTTTTGGGCAACCTGGTGCGGCCCTTGTCGCAGGGGAATTCCCGATCTTATCGAACTTCAGAAACAGTACAGCAAAGACCTGACTGTAATAGGTATTTCAGTTGATCAGGCAAANNATCGGAAAGTAAAATGTGAAGTTCTTGTTTTTTATGATAATATCCCCGGGGAGTTTGCCCAGAAAAGGTATTTTATCCCATAAAAGCAATAATATACCTGCTGCGGCAAGAATAATTCCTGCCAGAATCAGGACCCTTCCAATCTGATTAAAATCTGTATACATAACTTTATTTTCTCTCGAATTATTAATTTATAATTTATATCTTCCTTAATCAAATTTTGGTTTTTATGGATTTCATTATACATCTATTTAACCTTCTGGGGATGCTGATCTGGATGTTACCTCCGCTGAGGCAGTACGGCACAAGGTTTTTCCTCTATTTCCTGATGTTCGGTTTTGCAGACTGGGCCGGGATTTTGTACATCAAGTATATCAGTCAAACCACCAATTACCTGGTTTATATTCTCGTTTCNNGGCGCTTTTCTGATGTTAATATTGCACGGGCTGATAACTGTAACTTTGATAAGAATATTTTTTAATTATTTCTTAATCGACAGGATGATTAACATTTTCCTTGTGATAATGATATTTTATGAATTAACTGCACTTACAAAAATTGCCACCCTGATAACCGGGTTCAGCAACAATTATCTTTATTTCGGAACCACCACAGCTATTCAGATTATTCTAGGATTATTTTTCTCGGTCTTCAGATATGATTACAAGAGATTTTATATTCAGCTTAAATAATCCTATAATCTTTTCACTGGTTGCAGGTATTGTTTTTGCCGTATCGGTTTATTTCATTTATATGAAAATCTTCCTGCCCCTCCAGGAAAAGCATAAGCACGAAAAACATGATCTTGAACTTAAAAACTCAAGACTAATGGCAATGTTTGCGGAACTTGATCCATCACCCCTCTTCCGTTTCGATTTTACAGGCAAGGTTATTTTTACAAATGAATCGGGAGCGGAGATATTAACCAGAATGAAAATTGCCGAACCGCTGGTTTCAGAGCTTATCGAACTGCCTGCAGGTTTCAGCTATGATGACTTTATCAAAAGCGGCGGCATTTACCAGGCGACTGTAAAAATGGGTGAAGAATTTTACGACATAATAATAAAGGGAATACCCGAAACAGGCTTCGGCCAGATATACTGCAGTGATATTACAATAAGAAAAAATGCTGAGGAAGAACTTGAAAGATCGCGTAAGAAACTGCGTGAGCTGTCGGTTCATATCCAGAAGGTTCAGGAAGAGGAGAAAAGAAAAATATCCCGTGAGCTACATGATAATTTCGGGCAGATACTTACATCAATCAAAATGAATATTGAGCAGTTAGCGGAAAAGCATAAAAATTATTTGACTGAACGCGAATTTGAAGATATAAATAATCAGCTTGGGGAAGCAAGGAGAGAGATACGCGAGTTATCATACCAGCTCAGACCCAGAGTACTTGATGATTTTGGACTTGCACCAGCCCTGAAAGCACTTTGCGATGATACTTCAAAAAGATCAGGCATAACGTGCGTATTCCAGACTCATAATATAACGGAAAGACTTGCACCGGAAACTGAAACAAATATCTACAGGATTGTCCAGGAAGCGCTGAACAACATTGTAAAGCATTCAAAAGCTGCTGAAATGAGTGTCCAGATTATTAACAATAATGAAAAACTAGTTGTTACCATTGAAGATGACGGCGTTGGATTCAGCGGCACCGCTGAAGGAGCAGCAGGGGTAAAAAGCGGTATGGGTTTAATAAATATGTCAGAGCGGGCAATATCTTTAAATGGTAAACTTTATATTTCTTCAGTTCCCGGGAAGGGGACTGAAATAATGATTGAAATCCCTTTGGAACGAAATGAAAAAAATAAAGGTACTTTTAGTTGATGACCACCTGCTTGTAAGAACAGGAATAATCAGCCTGCTTTCCGATCAGCAGGATTTTATTATATCCGGAGAAGCCACTTCCGGTGAAGAGGCTGTTGAAAAAGCGGGAATTCTTGATCCCGATGTCATTCTGATGGATATATCGCTTCCCGGCATATCCGGTCTCGAAGCTGCTGAAAAGATCAAACAGGAGCATCCGCAGATAAAAGTTGTTATTCTGACAATGCACGATGAAAGAGAGTATCTTTACAACACATTTAAAATGAATATTGATGGTCTTTTGCATAAAAGCGCCGGAAAAGATGAAATATCCGAGGCCATCCGAAGTGCATTCAAAGGCGGGAAATATTACAGCAGCGCGGTATCCGAAATGCTGGTAAACCATTTTATTGACAGGTTCCGGATTGATGAAATAGACAATCTTATTTTAACAAGAAGAGAGAAAGAAATAGTATACCTGTTATCGCAGGGATTAAGCACCTCTGAAATTGCAGATAGGTTAAGCCTGAGCGTGCGGACAATAGACACGCACCGTTCCAACCTGATCCAGAAATTAAATCTTAAAAATGCATCTGATCTGGTAAGGTTTTCGGTTGATTTTATGAAAAAAAAGAACAGTTGAATTATCCTTACTGAATATTTTAATCGATTCAGAATAATCTAAGTATTTTTTCAGTATTTCTACTGATTAAGATAAGCCGGGGAAATAATAATTTTTCAATAACAAAAGCAAATAATTTGCAGGGGCAGGGCACAAGGAACCAAATTTCCGGGGTAATTTTGGTTCCTTTTTTTTATCAGTGAAATTTCAAATTTTGATCATTCGGTAAATAGAAATAGATTTTACATTTCGTGTAAAATCTTTCTTTAACTCTATTCCATTCCTTTACGCATAAACCTGGTTTCCTCGAGAGTAAGGATTATCGATATCCGGTGGGTATCCGGAAGTCTTTCCAGCTCCGACATATTGAATCTGGCGAACGAATAATCGATGTTTAGCTTTGGTAACTTTACCCCGGCACCTATGGTGAACTGTTTTACGTCATTATAACCTCCTCTTATTGAGAAGAGATTCTGGAATGTATATTCCAGTCCAGCATGCATATCAAAACTGACAGGGCCGATATTAAAATTGGAAGCATACCTTCTGTTTTCAAATCTCATATCAAAATCGAACGCCGGAATTATTTTTCCGCCAAGTGCTTCAACGATGTAAGCAGCACCAAATTTTGCAGTAGGCGAGACCAGCTCGGTATATCCATGGTCCCATGCAATTAATGTTGTTGTAATGTCCTGCAGATTTGCACCCAGGAAGAGATTATTTACAGGAGTATATAATGCCCCTATATCAAATCCTACGCCGGTGGCTCCGAATTCCATTATATCCCTTCGAATAATCTTTATGTTCGCCCCGTAATAAAAATTATCCGAATGACGTTTGGCAAAGGAAAGATAGAAAGCCCAATCCTGGTTGCTCTCTTCTTTAACAAGAAGCGGATCGATCCTTGCGGAAGGCAGACTGATATCATAAATTACCTGCCCGGTTGTTTTATCCACAAGAGCCCCTCTTGTATCCGGAATTCCATCAACACCAAGACGCATAACGCTGATGCCGAAGGTCATATCAGTAGAATAAGGCAAAGCAAATGCAGCATACTCATAATTAACAAGGTTTCCGAAGCGCTCGTCATGCATCAGGGCGATCTGCGGATAGTTCATATGAGCAAGGCCCGCCGGATTGTAATAGGCGGCAGTAATATCATTGGCAACAGCGGTGAATGCACCCCCCATTCCAAGAGGACGGCCCCCTACACCTATTGCCATGAATTCCCCGGCATATTTTCCAATTACCTGGGGAAATGCCTGGACAGATAATATTAAAACTAATGCCAGGCTGGTAAATAACTTATTTGTCATTTGGAATGGTTCTCCGCAATTAGTTCATTTTTTTATTAAGGAAAAAATTGGCAAACAACATATCAAAATCAAGTCTAAATTTATACTTTACTTTTTTGGTCCATATGCATAAATGTCTTTGCAATTGATGACAGCTATACTTTTTAATCAAAAATTTTATAATATTTNNCTGGATATGGCTGTCGGTATTATCATCGGAGCTGCATTCGGAACAATCGTTAAATCACTTGTTGATGATGTGCTCATGCCGCCTATCGGAATTCTGCTGGGGAATGTTGATTTTTCAGCTTTTTTTGTAATTCTAAAGGAAGGAACCGCATTACCGCCTTACAACACGCTGCTGGAGGCAAAAAATGCAGGTGCAGTGACCTTAAATTACGGAACCTTTATTAATAATGTTATTTCATTCCTGATTGTTGCATTCTCTGTATTCCTTGTGGTGAAAGGGATGAATAAAATGAGAAGAGAAAAAGAAGCTGCACCGGCACCGGTACCGACAACTAAAGATTGTCCCCATTGTTTCTCCAAGATTCCGATTAAGGCCACCAGGTGTCCTGCCTGCACATCGGAGCTGAAATAGCGATATTGGTATAAAGGGAGAATCAGAAGAGGATTTTCTGTCTGATAAATTTTTTACAGGTATTGAACGGCATCAGCAGTTAAAAGCTGATGCCGGTTTAATCTATTTCTAATTACCGAAGATATTTCCTAAAAAAATTTTTAACCCTTGGTTCTTAATAGAATATTTAAAGGGTGCTGTCGGGCTTCAGAGTTAGAGTTGAATCAACTCTTCCAAGTGTATCATAAAAAATCCAGGTGCCGTTTCTGGCGCCTTTTAGAAAATCACCTTCTTCAGATTTAATTCCGGAAGGGTAATAGAACACCCATCTTCCTTCAGGTCTATCGTTTATAAAAACACCTTCAGATTCAACTTTTCCGTTCGGATAGAAATATTTCCACGCACCTTCATTTAAATTATTTTTCATCGTGCCCTGGATATGCTTGTTTCCCTTCAGATCAAAAATTTTATATTCACCATTTCTCTTTCCATCTATAACATCCACCTCCATGATGAATGTATCGGTAGTATCAATAATTTTTCCCGAGTAAAGCTGCCCGGTTTTTGAATGATGGATCAGTCCGTCACTTCCGTAATTATAACTGCGCGAATATTCATTTCGGCCGCAGGAAGTTAAGATTAAAAGCATTGGTAACAGGCATATTAAAATTTTCATAAGGAACAAATATTTTTATTAGCAATTATGTTAATATAATTATTATAATTGAATTACTTTTGGGGACCTGGGCTGGTTTTAACCTGTATCTAACCTGATTCTGATCCGATTCTTTTCTCATTTTAATAAGGTTAGGATCAACCCAATATCATGTAACAACTGGTTTAAATTTAAATTATTTTTAAAATATTAAGGCAAAAAGATTATACTCAGGAATATATTAATTGTTAAATTATAAATTAGTTGAATATTTATTTTAGTAAAAAAAATAAATTTTTCTAAATTTGAAAATAAAATGAGAGGCACGTATGTTTTTATGGGGAGTAATCTCTGTTTTTCAGGTAATGTTTATTCCCGGTTTCTTGTTCCTAAAATACATTTATAAAAAAGAACTAAACGGAATACAGGTTATTGTCTATTCATCGGCATTAAGCCTTTATTTGAATTACCAGTTTTCACTTATTAGCACATACTTCGGACTTTTTACTTTTACAACCCTGGTTTTTCTTTATTCAACTGAATTTTCTCTTTTCCTGATTCTGTTGAAGACAAAAAAAATATCTTTCGGTCAAAACAAAATTAATACTGTTATTAATAATGAAATCAAAATTTATAGTAATAAACCTCTCTTTCTAATATCATGGATGTGCATTCTTTTTTATACTGCACTTTTTATAGCTAATATTGGCAGTATATTTTATTTTAATGACAGTTACACCTGGAATAAATGGGCCGCCGAATGGGCAGCAAATAGTTTCCCGACGGAAACTAAGCACTATCCTCAGCTTTTACCGACGAACTGGTCAATCATTTATGTTACTATTCACAACAGTATCTTGCATTTTTTTTCTAAGGCAATAATGCCCGTATTTTTTATTTACACCTTACTTTTATTTTACGATTTGACAAAAAAGGAAGAAAATAATTTATTTCTTGTGGGACTGATTATATACTCTTTACTTATGCCCCTTTTATACTCACTAATTTTTATTGCAGATGGTAATACAGAAATACTAGTTGGTTTTTATGGTTTTCTTACATTTTATATTTTTTATGTAAATAGAAAAGAACTGATAACAAGTAAAGATATCCTTCTTGCCGTGTTATTTTCCTCTAGCGCTGCACTTACAAAGTTAGCGGGAAGTTATATTGCCTTTCTTTCCGTAATTTGGCTTATATACTTACTTTTTCATTATTATGATTCATTGAGCGCCCGTAAAATTCTTCTGACCATAAGTGGAGTTGTCGCAGTTTATTTGTTTAATCTTTTATGGTACTTAATAAAACCCATGTATAAGGGACTTGATCAATCTGTATATCTGGGAGATAATATTTGGCAAATAATAATTCATGCATATAATTTGCTGTCTGGAAACGTTGGAGTTCCTGTTTTTTATGTTTTATGTCTGCTTGTTGTATTTAGTCTTTTTAATAAAAAAATTAATTTAATTACTATTATTCTCATATTACCGGTAATTTATTTATGGTCTCTGTTTTTTAGTTACGACACCAGAAATCTAAATATATCTCTTCCCTTTATTGCAATGGTTGTCCCCTTTGGTTACCAATGGGTAAAAAGAAAAATTAAAATCAATAATCTGCTGCCCGATAACAAAAAAAAATTCAAATTATTATATCCCATTCTTTTTATTTCAATATTATTGTTCTCCATATCATTTTTATCAAATGAGATTTTGAGCAACATTACAGTTTTTCTCAATCGGTTTTATTTTAGGCATATCCGGATTAATTACATGGTGGAAGTGGGATATGAAAAATACTTCTGGTATTTCACTAGTTCAGTTAGGATTCTTTCTTTACTGCTGATATTACTGTTATTAATAAGATCTGTAAAAATTATAACGAACTATATTTTTATACTACTTGTGGTAATGATTGCTGCTGCATCTATTTATGTTGATTCGGATAAACTTCAGTCCAGGCAAATTTATGAAGAGAAATCAATAGCTTTAAGGGCATTAAGCAGCTTTATTGAACAGTATTCAGCAGTCACTGAAAATGTCAAGGTACTTTATGATAATGAAATAAATGATAGATTATTAAAAAATAGTTATTATGATTACATATTTATTCGAAGTTCGCAGAACTTACAAATACCTAAAAACTATACCAAAATTTATAGCGACTTTGGGTATGAAATATTTATAAAATAAATTCATTCTAATTGTCAGAATTAGTAAGAATTTATGGTATTATTACTTTGTTGTTTTATTTCGTTGACTTGAAGAAT
>DJMM01000071.1 GCA_002435365.1 Ignavibacteriales bacterium UBA6490 | reverse complement strand
AATTATATCAATTTTACCAATTACATTGTTATACTCATGCGTGCCCCTGCCGGTTTTTCCCATAAAGCCGACAGCATGGGAATCATCAACCATTACCATTGCATTATATTTTTCGGCAAGAACGGTTATATCCTTTAGATTTGCGATAAAACCATCCATCGAAAACACACCATCTGTAGAGATCAGTTTATACCTGGCTGAGGAAGCTTCCTTTAGCTTTTCCTCAAGATCATTCATATCATTGTTTTTATACCTGAACCGCTGTGCCTTGCATAATCTTATCCCGTCTATTATGCTTGCATGATTAAGCTCATCGGAAATAACCGCATCCTGCTCACCCAGAAGGGTTTCAAAAAGACCTCCGTTAGCGTCAAAACATGAAGAATAAAGGATAGTATCTTCGGTGCCGAGGAAGCCGGATATTTTTTGTTCAAGCTGTTTATGAACCTCCTGGGTACCGCATATAAAGCGGACAGATGAAAGTCCGTATCCCCATTTATCATAGCTTTCCTTTGCAGCTTTTATTATTTCCGGATTATCCGCCAGTCCCAGGTAATTATTTGCACACATATTCAGAACTGTTTGTCCGCCTCTAACGCTTATATTTGCTTTTTGAGGGGTAGTAATAATTCGTTCATTCTTAAATAATCCTTCATCCTTAATCTGTTCAAGGACGGAACTATAATATTTCTTTATTTCATCGTTCATAAATTTTCCCGGTTATTTTTTATTATTAAATCCAGTCAAGAACGATTTTCCCGGAGTTGCCGGATCTCATCAGCTCAAATCCTTCGAGAAAATCGGTGTAATGAAATTTGTGAGTTATGATGGGTGAAATGTTCAGTCCCGACTGCAGCATTGCGGTCATTTTATACCAGGTTTCAAACATTTCCCGCCCGTAGATTCCTTTGATTATCAGACCATTGAAAACAATTTTTTCCCAGTCTACTGCTGCATTGCTCGGAAGAATTCCAAGCAGCGCAATTTTTCCTCCATGAAACATCACATCGATCATGCTGTTCAGGGCTTTAGGATTGCCCGACATTTCAAGACCTACGTCGAATCCTTCTTTCATTCCAAGTTCTTGCATTACATCCGGAAGTTTTTCTTTCGTGATATCAACCGCCCTGGTTACACCCAGCTTTTTGGCAAGATCAAGTCTGTACGGATTCATATCAGTGATTACAACATTTCTTGCACCGGCATGATTTGCAATTGCCGCAGCCATACATCCGATTGGTCCAGCACCGGTTACCAGAACATCCTCTCCCAGAAGATCAAAAGATAAAGCAGTATGTGTGGCGTTGCCGAACGGATCGAATATTGACAAAATTTCTTTGGGAATGGACGGATCAGCGTGCCATACATTGGATACGGGGATGCAGAGATATTCGGCAAAGCAGCCGGAACGGTTTACACCGACACCTTTTGTGTTCGGGCATAAATGTCTTTTGCCGGCCAGGCAGTTTCTGCAGTGCCCGCAGACAAGGTGTCCCTCGCCGCTGACAAGCTGTCCGATTTCAAGATCGTGCACATTGCTTCCGATTTCTTCAACTGTTCCTACATATTCGTGTCCGGTTACCATGGGAACGGGTATTGTTTTTTTCGCCCAGTCGTCCCAGTTATAAATATGGATATCCGTACCGCAGATGGATGTTTTATGGATTTTAATCAGAACATCGTTTATTCCGATTTGCGGAACAGGAACTTCATCGAGCCATAAACCCGGAGCTGCCTGTTTTTTTACAAGGGCTTTCATTTTTTTCATTTTAATTCCTGAAAGTTGTTTGTTAACTCCCGGTGCAATACCGGGAGGCAGCATTTCTGTCTGCCGGAACTAAGTTACATTAATATCATTCAGCAGCCATAATCCTAATGATTTATCCCTGAAAATTCCGTTGCCTTCGGAACATTTTTCGTTTATAAGCTCAACAGGCCCGGGAAAATTGAACGGAGGCAGGGAAAGGTTAATAGGTCTCCAGTCGCCTGTAACAATATCCTCGTTCGCTTTACAGTCCGGGAAAGTGGTGCATAGCAGATATTTTATTTTATATTTTTTAATGTTCTTTAACGCCCTGAAAATATCGACGAATGAAAAATGCACCAGGCAATCCCTGCAGAGAAGAATATCACCCTCCGGAATTTTGCCTGAGGTGATATCTACTAGAATAAATTTTCTTTTAAGACTTTCGTAAGACCTATAATTTTTTTTAATTATATCGGGGATAATATCTCCGCCGGTGTAAATTAATCCGGGTATCTGCAGGTGCTTCATCCAGTTAAAATCGCCGCACGGAATATCAAGAAGGTGCTTTATTTCATGCCGTTTAATGAGAGCCCTTAATCTGATCAGCAGATTATCGGTTTGTGAACTTTCCGATCCCTCTCCCGATACTGAATTTTTTGCCGACCAGTGGTTGGTGTGATAAATTTTCTCAAAGGTTTCTTTAATCCCGAACAAAGCACCTTCTTTTTTCTGCTGCTCAAAATAGTAGGGATTAAACGGAACCATACCCCTCCGTGAATTATTGTCACTCATTTTATTCTCAGTAAAACGGTATAAAATAGTGTCTAAAAATAAAAAAAATTACATCAATAAGTACAGTCGTCTTTTAATGGTATTCAATGAACCCGGGTCAGGGCCAATCTTTCGTGAGTGAGTAATGAAGAACATTTCAAAGGGTTACCTTACGCTTACCTTGCGCTTACCTTGCGCTTACC
>DJMM01000116.1:11257-30107 GCA_002435365.1 Ignavibacteriales bacterium UBA6490 | reverse complement strand
GCCGGACTCGAACCGGCGACCTGATGATTAAGAGTCATATGCTCTACCAACTGAGCTATGGGTGCGGGGCAAAATTACAAAAATCCTTATCCTTCCGCAATATTCTAAAACAGGAAAGAACACGCATTTATTTGTAAGAATAATGATTAAAACATCTCCGTGGAATTGTCCGAGATTTGCAGAATATTACTTAAGAATGAGGTTTTGGATATTTATATCCCTAACAGAAGAAGAATCGGTTGGCTGGTTTCAGGTCTAGTGCTTTTGCTCCGGAGAAGTCCACCGCTAATATTCAGTCCCCGCTATCGTTAAACTCATATCCTGCGCTTCTGACCCCTTTTATATAAACCGGATTATTAGGGTCCGGTTCAAAATATTTGCGCAGACGTGAAATAAAATTGTCTATGGTTCTGGTCTCGACTTCAGGATTGATGTGCCAGACATTTTCAAGCAGTTCTTTCCTGGTAACTATCTTTCCTTTTCGTTCCAGTAAATATTTCAGCACCATTGCCTCGCGCTGTGTCAGCTCAAATTCCCTGCTGCCGTTTTTACACTTAAAATTTTCAAAATTAACAACGTTCTTCCCGAAACTGTATACAGGGATTGAATCAACCGAGTTTTTGTACCAATTTTTCCTTTTCAGCATTCCTTTGATGCGCAGCAGAAGTTCTTCCAGGTGAAACGGTTTGGTAATATAATCATCGGCACCAATCTGAAGCCCTCTTACCTTATCTTCACTTGAAGTCCTTGCAGTTAAAATAAGTATCGGCATCTGCGGAGATTGTTTCCGAATCTGTTTAGCAATTTCAAAGCCGTCCAAATAAGGAAGCATTATATCCAGTATAACCAGATCATAATTCGCTGTTTCATAAAAATGCAGTGCCTGCTTTCCGTCTTTTGCCCAATCCACTGTAAATCCTTCATCGTTTAAATTGTAAACGAGACCGACTGCAAGAGTTTCTTCATCTTCAGCAAGCAGGAGCCTGATGCCGGCGGATAAATTATCATCCTTCATAACGATCCATTGCTTTCTGGTTTTTAGCTGTTCTTCTCAGCAATGAATTTGCTGAATTATTGCCGTTAGTATTGTATAGAGGAATCTTAATCCTGAAGGTTGTTCCTTTACCGATTCCTTCACTGATAACATAAATGCGTCCATGGTGAAACCGGATGATCTCTTTGGTCCAGTATAACCCCAGACCTGTTCCTTTAACGTTCGGAACATTTTCATTTGTTATACGCTGGAACTTATCGAATATTTTTTTTTGATCCCTTGGAAGAATTCCGATCCCATGGTCGCGGAAATCAATGAAAATGTTCTTTTCACTGTGAGTTAATTCAACGGTGATATCCGGTTCTCCCGGAGAATATTTTATGGAATTACTTAGCAGGTTGTCGAAAACAATCTGCATGGCTTCCCTGTCAATAACACATTTCTGATCTGCTGATCCTTCTGATATAAGCACGGGTGACGGTACCCTGAACTGGCGTGCCGAACTGGCTATAAGTTCGTTAAATATTTCGCCCGCTTTATAAATACGGTAGTCGTGCGCAATTCTTTTCTGTTCGAGTCTTGAGATCTCCAGTATTGAACTAATAAGTTTCTTGAGCCGGTCGGTGTCCTTCTGCATCATTTCGTAAAATTCTTTCCGAATATCCTCGGGAACATTTTTTTTACAAAGAGTTTCAAGGTACAGCTGAATTGATGCTAAGGGAGATTTTAATTCATGAGAAATATTACCGATAAAATTATCATAAAGTTTGGTAAGCTTCAGCTGTACTGTAAAATTACGGAATGTGAACACCATCGCAATTTCCATTCCCACCATCATGATTAGTCCAAGCACAAACACAAGTACATTTGGACTGTCTATTACAATCTGCGGGGAAAGCTGGGGACCTACCTGTTCAAAAATCAGGTTATTAACCACATACCAGTATATCCAGAGCCCCAGCAGCGTAAGCCACGCCAGCTGCACAAGTACAAATGCAGCAATCAGGTAAAGAAGCGAGTGTTTTCTTTTCATCCGGCTTAATCTGAAATTCTTTTTCCCAAATATCCGGTAATATCATTAAATGTCAAATCCTCCGAATAAAATTATTACAATTCTTTTACAAACGGTTTATAAAAAAAAGTGCATAATTGTATATCGTATGAAGAGATAAAATATGCGCTTTCACAAGATAAGGTGAATGGCAAATGCCTGAATAACTCTCTGTATAAATTATGAAAGAAATAATATGAATATACTCCTGGTTTATCCCCTTTATCCCGATAGTTTCTGGAGCTTTAAACACGCCCTGAAATTTGTTTCAAAGAAAGCAAGTTTTCCTCCCCTGGGATTGCTTACAGTTGCCGCAATGCTCCCCGATGAATGGGACAAAAAACTGATTGATATGAATGCAGATAATCTGACTGACGCTGACATCCTTTGGGCTGATTATGTTTTTATAAGCGCAATGTCAGTTCAGAGTGAATCAGCAGAACTGGTAATATCAAGATGTAAAAAATTAAATGCAAAAATTGTTGCGGGCGGACCTTTGTTTACAGCCTCTCCCGAAAAATATGAAGAAGTCGACCACCTGGTGCTAAACGAAGCAGAAATAACCCTGCCAATGTTTTTGAAGGATCTTAAAACAGATAAGGCTCAGCACAAATATGTTTCAGAAGAATGGGCGGATGTTACCTCCACTCCTTTGCCTTTGTGGGATATCGTCCCCATGAATAACTATACATCGATGAACCTGCAGTACTCGCGGGGATGCCCCTACGACTGCGACTTTTGCGATATAACTGTTCTCTATGGAAGAAAACCCCGTACCAAGACGAAAGAACAGGTGATAGCTGAACTTGATGCTTTATATTCCACGGGCTGGGTTGGACCTGTGTTTTTCGTAGATGATAATTTTATCGGCAACAAGGTAAAATTAAAAAAGGAAATCCTTCCGGCAATAGCCGAATGGAACGAGAAGAAAAAAAACGTGTTTTATTTTAATACCGAAGCTTCAATCAATATTGCGGATGACGAGCTGCTGATGCAGCAGATGGTTAAAGCAGGATTCGAAGCTGTTTTTATAGGTATTGAATCCCCTAATGAGGAGAGTCTTGTAGAATGTAATAAAACCCAGAACAGGAACCGGGATCTTATTTCAAGTATCCGGAAAATTCAAAGCTTTGGACTGGAGGTGCAGGGGGGATTTATTGTTGGCTTCGATAACGATCCGCCTGTCATTTTCGAAAAGCTGACAGACTTTATCCAGCAGAGCGGAATTGTTACCGCAATGGTCGGATTGCTGAATGCCCCCCATGGAACAAAACTTCACAAAAGATTACATAACGAAGGCAGACTGCTGAATGATTTTAACGGGAATAACACCGATATTTCCATGAACTTCATACCCGCAATGGATTCACAGCTGCTTATTAACGGGTATAAAAAAATCCTGAACACAATTTATTCCCCCAAGCATTTTTACGAGCGGACTCTCCGTTTCATGAAAGATTTTGACCCTAAAAAGAAAAAAGTTTTTCACCTTAATCCGAATTATATTCTGGCACTATTTAAATCGATGCTCAGGCTGGGATTGATTGGTGAGGAAAGAATTTATTACTGGAAACTGTTTTTCTGGTCACTGTTCCGTAAACCACAGCTGTTTTCTCTTGCCATCTTATTCGCAATTTACGGATTTCATTTCAAGAAAGTTGCTGACAGCCTCAATTGAATCTGAATCCATATTGTTAATAATTTATAACCGGGCAGGCAGGAATTTTTTACCCCTAGTTTATGTTCAGAATTCCTTGGATTAAAATAAGAAAACCTGTTGTATCGTGATGTATTTATTAATATTTTAACAACAGGATGATTACCTACTCTGTAAAAAAATTGAACAGCAACTATCTTTCAGGAATCCATCATGGGAAAAAAGAAGAAAGACAAGTCCAAAAAAGAAGAAAACAAAGTAATATACTCTGATATCAAGCCGGAAAAGAAAAAAAGGCTTGATAAAAACGTCTACGAGAAAAACCTCCGTTCGCTTCAGATTGAACTGGTCAAGCTTCAGAAATGGATTGTTACGCGGAAACTGAAAGTAGTGGTTATATTTGAGGGCAGAGATGCCGCCGGCAAAGGGGGTGTAATAAAACGGATTACCCAGAATCTTAATCCCAGGGTCTGCCGGGTAGTTGCATTAGCAACACCCACCGAAAGAGAAAAAACACAATGGTATTTCCAGAGGTATGTAAACCACCTTCCTGCTGCCGGTGAAATGGTGCTGTTTGACAGGAGCTGGTATAACCGTGCCGGCGTTGAATATGTTATGGGCTTCTGCACAGATGAGGAACATAAAGAATTTTTAAGATCATGCCCGGAATTCGAACGGATGCTGGTGCGCTCCGGAATAATTCTTATAAAGTACTGGTTCTCAATTAGCGACGAGGAGCAGGAAGCAAGGTTCCAGGCCAGGATAAAAGACAGAACCAAAAGGTGGAAGCTGAGCGAGATGGATATCGAATCACGCGGCAAATGGGTTGACTACTCCAAGGCCAAGGATATAATGATGGCTCACACAGATATTAAACAGGCCCCCTGGTATGTGGTAAATACCGATGATAAAAGACGAGCAAGGCTTAATTGCATTTCCCATCTGCTGACATTAATACCTTATGAGGATATTCCACCCGAACCAATAAAGATTCCGGCCCGTCAGAAAGAAGTGGGCTATGTGCGACCGCCGCTGGAAGACCAGAATTTTGTACCGGATGTATTGTAAAAACCGAATAAAAAGCAGAAGATAATTCGGTTATAGTTTCATCCCGTAATCTGTCTGTTTTTGCCAAATTAAACTTTAATTATTATCTTATAATTAATCTTAACCGGAGTATGATTGGATCCCCCGCTGTTAATATTCCGGTCCCTGCAGTATAGAAATCATTTTATCCGTTTAATAAAACAATAAGGAGTCTGTGTTGTTTAATAATGCAATGGAAAATATCAGGTTGTCCCCCATCGTATCCATCAGTGAGGAAGTAAATAAAAAAGCTGCTGAAACCGGCAGGAACTTTATCCTTTTCCAGCGGGGCGAGATCGGCTTTCCCACACCTCAGTATATAATTGATGCCATGGTTGATGCGCTGAAGCAGGGAATGACAAAATATCCGGTGTCCGGGGGACATATCAGACTGAAAAAAGCAGTAATTCAAAAGCTGGCTGATTACAATAAAATAAATGGTATCGAACCGGAGAATATAATCGTGACTCACGGCGGACAGGAAGGACTGCAGCTGGTGTTCCAGCTTTTCGCAGGAAAAAAAGCAGTGGGCTTTGCACCGGTATGGAGCTGCGTGCTCGAGAATTTTGTACCATATGCAAAAACAGATTTCTGCCAGATACCGCTGGCCGATGATTTCAGCATTGATTACGATCTGCTTGAAAAAGAGATCAAAGATGCCGCATTCCTTTACCTGAATACACCGCACAACCCTACCGGCAAAATATTTGTCAGGGAAGAAATTGAGAAGATTGTAGAAATATGCCGCAAGTATAATGTTTTCATTTTATCCGATGAAGCATATGAGAGAATAATTTTCGACGGGAACGAGCATTTCAGTCCCATGCAGCTCGATTATGAAAATATTATCTCGGTATTTACCTTTTCAAAAACATATGCAATGACCGGATGGCGCCTCGGCTACCTGGTATGCAGGAACAAACATCTCACCAATCTTATAAAACTGGGGGATTATACACAGACTGCTGGCGTACCCACCTACACACAGTTTGCAGGTGCCGAAGCCCTGACGAATACAGCGAAAGAGAATGAATCAGTAACAAGCTTCATGGATGAATTCCGCGAAAGAAGAACCGCCCTGTACGAAGGATTGAAAGCAATCGATGGTATAAAGCTACCGGTAAAACCGGAGGGAGCTTTCTATATTTTTCCTGATTTTTCAGAGTTCGTGCCAAAAGGATTGAGTGAAGAGGAAGGCAGACTCATTGTTTTTAATAAACTTATTGATGCCGGGGTTGCAACGGTGTACGGATCATGCTTCGGAAAATATTTTCAGAACAACCTCAGGTTTTCTTATTCCACCACCAATTTAGCACAGATCAGTGAGGGTTTGGAGAGATTGAAAAAAGCTTTACATGGTTAAGTTTCAATATTTATACTGAGAAGGTTTGTACAGACCGGCTGACTCATAATCAGCGGGTGGACGATTTCCCTGTTGCGATAATTTCAGGAAAGTATTTCAAGGACCGCTTTAATAAATTCCGTTCGATACTTAATGCTCTGTTTTTATTCCACTAACCGATTCCGGACTAATATTCTTGCTTAAACTTCCCCCTCCAAGCCAGTGTACTAAATACTATACGATACGGATGACATTTGACACCTAACCTGTATCTGATCCTGGTCTGTTCCCATTCTAATCCCATTCTGTTCTCATTATAATGAGGTTAGTATGGAGTCAGGTTCAGCTTAGGAACAGCCTGATAAAGCAATAAAATACATTTTAGAACTGATTTACAACCAATATTAAATCTTTTGGAGGTTGAAAAGCAGCTTTGCGTCAAAACCGATATTAAAAAACATCAAAATCCTTAATAAAAGTTAAAAAATGGAGGAAATTTCCCATGAATGCCACTTTATGTGCGCTGACCCACCCGGCAGGGCATTAAATGTCCCCCTTTTATCATCCTTATTACTACTCATTTAGAAATAGGAGAAAACAGTTCTGAAGGTGTTACAGAGTTTTCCCTTTACTGCAATGCAATAAAATTTAATTCGTTAACAAATCATTATTGGAGTATACATGAAAAAAATAACAGTTCTTTCCGCATTGGCATTAGCCTTTTTATTAGCCGCTTGTTCTGAGAACAGCGTTGACCCGGTTCAAACCGGAGTATTATCAAAATCTGAAATAATGCAGATTGCCTCAGAGACGGTTCCTGCATCCGAAGCCCCTGTATCCATTGAGGTGGAACAGGAAGGCCGGGATGAGTATGAAGTTTTTATAACATTGAAAAATGGTGCTCTCATAAAATATACTTATACCAGTGCAGGACAGCTTAAAGAAGTTGAGGGACTCAGAGGTCCGTTTGATTATGAGCTGTATATCGAAAAAGATTTTGTCTCATATTCTTCAGCCCGCAAAACATCGTTCGATGCTGTGGGGGGAAATTCCGAACCGGGTACAGAATATGTTATCACCTGGAAACTTGACAAGGCCTCAGATTTCAGCCGCCCCAAGTACAAGTTTGATATTCAGAGCGACAGAATGTATGAAGTTCTGCTGGATGCAGCTTCAGGAAAAGTTATAAGAATTAAGTAACAAAGTTCCGCTACCCCCTAAGATCATTAACATAAAATAAATTGTTTCCCCACGCTGCCTTCCCAACAGGAAGGCAGCTTATTTTTTAAAGTTATCCTGTTTATATTACCCTGATAAATAAGATCCTTATTACCCGGTTTGCCGGTTTATCATAATTACAGGCACGGAAGATATTGATTAGTTATTTGTCAAACCTTTTATTATTATTTATTTTTACACCCGTTTTTATCATTTGCGGATTCAGACATGGAATTTAAGACAAGGACTCACACCTGCGGAGAATTGAGAGAGAGCTATATCGGAAAAAAGGTAGTGTTAAACGGCTGGGTCGATACCCGTCGTGATCTCGGCGGCGTAATTTTTATAGACCTGAGAGACCGTTACGGTATTACACAAGTTGTGTTTGAGCCTAATTATAATAAAGAAGCGCATGATGCCGGAAAGGACCTCCGGAATGAATATGTTATTTCTATTGAAGGAACGGTAAGGAAAAGACCCGAAGGCACTGAAAATCCTGAACTGAATACAGGTCTTGTTGATGTAATGGTTGATAGACTTATTGTCCTTAACGAAGCCCAGACCACTCCCTTCCAGGTGAACGACAATACTGATGCCAGTGAAGATCTCAGGCTGAAGTACAGATATCTCGATTTACGCCGCCCCGCAATGCAGCGTAATCTTCTGCTGCGTCATAAAATCTGTCAGCTCACCAGGCGGTATTTCGATGAAAATAATTTTATTGAGATCGAAACCCCTGTACTGATGAAATCAACTCCNNCCGCAGTCGCCCCAGCAGTATAAACAATTGCTTATGGTATCGGGATTCGACAGGTACTTTCAGATCGTGAAATGTTTCCGCGATGAGGATCTCCGTGCCGACCGTCAGCCTGAATTTACACAGATAGATGTTGAAATGTCCTTTATTGACCAGCAGAACATATTCGAGACTGTGGAAGGCTTGATGAAAATATTTTTCCATGAAATCTGGAAAAGGGAACTTGAAGTTCCCATTCCGCAACTTACATTCACGGAAGCAATGGAAAAATACGGCAGCGATAAACCTGACCTAAGGTTTGGTCTGCAAATGGAGCTACTTAATGAAACTTTCCGCAATTCCGGGTTCAAGCTTTTTAAGGATGCAGTTGAAAGCGGAGGTGTGGTTTCTGGCTTGCTTGCTCCGGGCTGCGGTAATTATACCAGAAACCAGCTTGATGTTTTAACAGATTTTATTAAAAAACTTGGTGCATCGGGACTGATCTGGATAAGAGTTAAAGAAGATGAAATTGAAGCACCTGTGGCAAAGTTCTTTTCGGATGAAGAGAAGAAAATGCTTGTTGAAAAAATGGGTGCAGCACCCGGTGATCTTATATTCATTCTTACCGGCGAATGGCTTAAAACACTTAACCTGATGGGTACAATGCGTCTTGAAATGGCTCGTCGCCTTGACCTGATTAAAAAAGATGCGCCGCCTTCCCTATTGTGGGTTACCGACTTTCCTTTGTTCGAATGGGATAGTTCTACTAACAGGTTTTATGCAATGCATCATCCTTTCACCTCACCAAGGCTAGAGGATATTCCGCTTATGGACAGCGACCCGGCAAAAGTTAAAGCCCGCGCATATGATCTCGTTCTTAACGGAAATGAAATAGCTGGGGGCAGCATAAGAATTCACAATGCCGATCTTCAGAAAAAAATGTTCGGTGTGCTGGGAATAGATGAAGGAGAGGCAAATCATAAATTCGGTTTTCTTATGAATGCATTCAAATATGGTGCACCGCCCCACGGGGGCATTGCATTCGGTATCGACAGAATGGCAATGGTATTTGCAGGTGCTGCATCAATAAGAGAGGTAATCGCTTTCCCGAAAACAGCAAGCGCCGTATCGTTAATGGATGACTGCCCTTCTCCGGCAAGTGAAGAACAGCTAAGAGAACTGCATATAAAATTAAGGTAGAAAAAATTTTTTTAAGACCTAAATTTCTACAGTTGTTCCTTTAGCGGGATACAAAACCGACTTAAATCCCCTGCTTAATATTTTTTTCTGTAGGGGCAATGCTTCTTCAGATTCCCCGTGCACTAAAAACAGGTGTTTAAGTTTTTCGGGTGAAGAAAAATTAAGGTAATCCAGCAGTCCTTTCTGATCGGCGTGACCGCTGAAGTAATCCATCTTTTTTACATGTGCATTTACCCTGTACACATCTCCAAAAATGCTTACCTCCGGTGCGCCGTCCATTATTTTTCTGGCCAGGGTTTCCTGTGCCGAATATCCGGCAAAGAGTATAAGGTTCTTAGGATCTTCAATATTGTTCTTCAGGTGATGAAGAATTCGTCCCCCTTCAGCCATACCGGAAGCAGAGATTATCATGAATGGTCCCGGAAGTTCATTAAGTTCTTTGCTTTTCTCAACGTTGCGTATATAGGTGAGCCTGTTAAATCCGAACGGGTCCTCATAATTATCGATAAACACTCTATAGGTCTCCCTGTCGAAACATTCCGGGTGCATTCTGTAAACTTCGGTTGCATTTACCGCCAGGGGAGAATCAACGAATATGGGGAAAGTCGGTATCCGGTTCTGGTTAAAAAGCTTATGGAGCACATAAACAAGCAGTTGTGTTCGTCCCACCGCAAACGCAGGAATAATTATTTTTGCCCCGCGTTTAACAGCTTCATTCACAATTGAGGCCAGTTCCTCTTCTATTTCCCCAACAACAGGATGAAGCCGGTTTCCGTAAGTGCTTTCCATTATAAGCACATCAAGATCTCTCAGGATATTGGGATCTCTTATAATGGGCATATCCGGACGTCCGATATCGCCGCTGAATCCAAGTCTGGTATATTTTCCATTCTCCCTGATTTCAAGAAGAATTCCGGCAGAGCCAAGTATATGTCCCGCATCAGCAAATTTTGCTTTTACACCGGGGGCTATTTCAATGCTCTTATCGTACTGAACGCCCACCATATGCTGCAGAGCTGTTTCAGCATCTTCGATTGTATAGAGGGGTTCAAACGGCACCTTTTTTTGTTTAATGCGTTTCTTATTAACGAATTTTACATCTTTCTCCTGTATATAAGCGGAGTCTCTCAGCATTATCTGGCAAAGATCGACGGTAGCGGAGGTTGTGTATATATGACCCTGGAATCCGTTTTTAACCAGATTGGGAATATTCCCGGAATGATCTATGTGGGCATGTGAAAGCAGCATTACATCAATGTCAGCAGGATTGAAGGGAAACTTTTTGTTTAACTCGAATGCTATCTTTCTTTTTCCCTGATAGAGACCGCAGTCAAGAAGTATCTTTTTGCCGTTAACAGAAACGAGATGCTGGGAACCGGTAACTTCCTGTGCGGCGCCGAAGAATTGTATTTTCAAAACAGACCTTTGTTGTTTGTAAAAAAAATAAACCCTGTCTATACAAAAATAAAAAAAGTTTACCACAGATTAATGTTTATATAACCTTATTCAAAATTTGGACAATTCTTTTACATATCTGTGACATTATCCTTTCAGGATTTGCCTAACGTAATATCACAATTGAACAATTTAACTGAGGCGTGAAATGAAAAACATTGTATTTTTCTGCAGTTTTCTTTTTCTTTGTACCCCCTGTTCAGGTCAGGAAGCACACACCACGCTATTTCATTCTGGTGCTGTGGAATTAAATTTCCTGCTTGACGCCGGCAAAATGACAACAACATATGAATCCGGATTCCCGTCAGGCAGCGAATCAAACAGCTCAACCTATTTCAACTTGTCTGTTCTGCCCGGTTTCTTTATTGCTGAGGGATTTTCAATAGAACCTGAAGTGAGCTTTCTGGCAGTTGAAAAAGCCAAACCGGCATATTCAATAATTCCCAATATCTCATACACCTATTTGCTTCCCGGGTCCAGAACTGCTGTGTACGCAAGAACCGGATATGGTTTATCCAATTCTTACTCCCTGTTTGGATTGTTATTAAGACAGTCCAATAAGATAGACGTTGGTATTTTTAACGTTGGTGCGGGAATTAAATACCTGGTAACCGATGGAGCGACTTTAAGAATGGAATTAAACTATAAAAGCACAAATCACGAGGAAGAAACCAACTACGGGGGATATAATAATTCAGCAAGCACTACTGTGGAAAGCATAAGGATACTANNTAAAAGTTCCGGAATTAAGATAATTCCGGAACTCAATACTTAGCCTGATTTTATTAGGATCAGAGTCCGCTGAAGCTTGCTTCAGTGAAAAGCATGCTGGGTATCATGTTTGAAGAATAGGGATAAGGATCATTACCCATTTCTTCCAGAGCCATAAAGAAATCTTTCGCGTTCCCGGAAAGGTTCATTTCGTTAACCGGATGAATTATTTCACCGTTTTCAACCAGCTGACCAACAATTCCGAAGGAAAAATCACCGGTGGTGGAGTTGGAATTTCCCCCGATGAATCCGTTGACAATAATTCCGTGTTTTATGTCCTTAACAATTTCATCAAAAGAACGACTACCTTTCTCATACAATACATTTGCCGGAGAAGCGGTAGTTAAGTCCATTCCGATTTTCCGTCCATAGTAATTATCAACAAAATAGTTTTTCAGCACGCCATTATTTATCATAACTCTTCTTACCGCTGCCAGTCCTTCTCCGTCAAAGAAACGTGAATTTAACCCTTTCTTGAGGAAAGGATCATCGATGACTGTCAGTTTTTCAGATGCGATTTTTTTATCCAGCATTCCGTCCAGGAATGAAGCTTTCTGCTGAATGGATCTGGCGGTCATAGCGCCTCTGAGAACACCAATCAGCCGGCCGGCTGCACGGTTTTCAACCAGCATGGTATATTTTCCTGATTTGATTTTTTTCTGTCCTATTTTCTGAAGCGCTCTTTTGGCAGCAGTTACGCCAAGAAAGTCAGTGGGCGGAAGTTCATTAAAAAATCTTACCGAACAATACATCCAGTCTTCCGGTCTTCCCCCCTCTTGATCTTTCACAGTAACTTCTGCACCGGCTGAAAACACTGTTTCCGTATATTCACCGGCAAATCCGTTGCTGTTTACAAGCACACCGCTGTAAGAACCATCGGAGTACCCTGCCGAAGCGGATATAATCTGATCACTTGTTTCAAGGGCAGCTTTTTCGATCTCGGAAGCAATCCTGATTCTTTCAGAGGTATCAATTTTTTCAAAGCCCGGATCTTTAATCTTTAAATCATCTTTTGTGGTTTGCGGATAATATTTCGGGTCAGGTAGTTTTCTGAATTCATCCTGCGACAGGTATTTTGTTCCGGCAACTGCTTCTTTCACAAATCCTGTAAGTGTATCCTTTTTCAGATCATTTGTTGAATACACCGAGAATTTTTTGTCCGCGTATACTTTTAGTGAAAGCGCGTTTGTAGTAGCCTCCTGAAGCTTATCGAGTTTCTTCTCTCTGAATTCAACCTCTACTCCTCTTCCGCTGCTTATATCTACCGATACTTCATCAGCCCCGTTTTTTATTGCTTCTTTTATTACCCATTCCGCAAGGCTCAGTTTTTCATTGTTTTTCATATTAAATATCTCCTCAATTATGATGCACTATTTAAACCGCCGACAGTGATGCTCGATACTTTCACTGTTGGAAGTCCCTGTGAAACCGGTGCTCTCTGTCCGTTTTTACCACAGGTCCATCCGCCTTCAGCCAGCTGCAGGTCATCAGCTACCATGGTAATTTTCTTTAGAACATCCGGACCGTTACCTATAATATTTATATCCTTTATAGGTTTGGTCATCTTGCCGCCTTCAATCAGGTAACCAGATTTCACATAAAATGTAAAATCACCGGCTCCGATAAATACCTGTCCGTTCGTAAAGGATTCGGCATAAATACCTTTATCTATAGTGGCAATTATCTCATCTTTTGTATGAGGTCCGGGGAGCATATAGGTGTTGCGCATGCGGGGCAGCGGAGAAAAGCGGAAAGACTCTCTTCTGCCGTTGCCGGTTGGCTGAACACCATAATATTTTGCACTTATCCGGTCATGCAGGTAGCTGCGTAAAATCCCGTCCTCCACCAGGTAGGTCTTTTGTGTGGAATTGCCTTCGTCATCAATATTTATCGATCCGCGCATATTGGGATTAGTAGCATCATCAACAATAGTAACAAATTTTTCAGCAACAGGTTTGTTTATTTTGTCGCTGAAAATAGAAACATTCTTCCTGTTAAAATCAGCCTCCATACCGTGGCCGATTGCTTCGTGAAGAAGAATTCCGGAACTTCCGGCAGCAAGAACAACCGGCATTTCCCCAGCTTCAGGTTTAACTGCATCGAATAATTCCACAGTTCTGCGCACTGCCTCTTTGGCCAGTCTTTCAACATTGGCAGGAGTAAAGAAATCAATTCCTCTTCTCCCGGCCAGGTCAAAGTAGTTTTCTTCGCGCTTACCGTTCTGCTCAGCGTTGCAGCTAACCCCGATACGGCCCATCGGCTGATAATCGCAGGCAATTATACCTTCAGAGGTAGCCACCATAATATATGAGCTTTCGTCGGAGAAACTGACACTGGATTTTATTATCCTCTTGTCCTCGGCAAAAACCATTTCATTTATTCTTTGCAGGTAAGGAACTTTCTGGTCAATTCCGACCTTCTCCCAGGGCGTGTTTATTTCATAGTATAACGGATGATCCTTGAATTTCAGCTGTACCGGTTTTACAAGCTTATTTGAATCGGCAATGTTTGCCGCGGTCCTCGCTGCATTTTTCATGGCATCTGCAGATATTTCCTCAGTAAAGGAATACCCGGTCTGATCTCCCTTCAACACCCTTATGCCCACCCCAAAATCAATATTGGAGTATGCCCGGTTTACCAGCTGATCTTCCAGACCAATAAAATTCTTGATATTGTGCTGGAAAAAAAGATCACAGTAATCTCCGCCTTTTGATAACGCTTCTGCAATAATATCATTTATTATTTTTTCTGTAACATTAAAATGGTCCAGATACTCCTGCAGCACAGCATTTTCACCTTTCCTGAAGTACAGGGTCTCGGCACTGGCGCTGCTCAGAAATGATGGTATTAAAGAAGCTGCTATAACACCTTTCGAGCCCTTCTCAAGGAAGTCCCGTCTTGTATATTTTTTGCCCATAATATTATCCGATATGTTAATAGAATGTTAATTAGCAGGTAAGTTATATATTAATTAAAAAAAAAGAAACATTAAAATGATGAATGGAGCAGAGATTATAAGTATTTAAAACACCGCCGGAATCTGATTACGGGAATTTCTGTGTTGTAAAAGACCAGGACACCCCTCAAAGCACCTAAACTTTATACCTGGGCCGGTTAAGAATAACCTTTTTATAAAACTTCAAACCTATAAAAAGCAGCAGAAGAACCTGCGCAATAAGAACTATAGACTCAATATTCATGTTCGCCCCGAATTTTAAGATTCATAAATCATTTCCTGGATAAGGAAAGGAAAAGAAGACCATCTTTTCTGCTGTTTATTAATCAATATTTATACCGTTTGGCAGGATTAAAACCAGTAACGAAATCCAATTAATTTTAATTGACAGTATGAATACTAATGTAAAAGTTACATTCCGGGGAGGAAATTATGGACATTTGTAAAATGCCGGCTAATTCTATTGTCCTCTTAAATTATAATACTTAAAGAGGCCATCCTGACCGGGGCTAAATTCCTGATCAGCGATGACCTCTAAATTTTTTCTGGAAATCCAGACTACATTTATAACTATTCCGCTAAAGATTCCAGCATCTTTTTGGCATTTTCGTTCTTGGGATTAAGTTTAAGAGATTTTTCATAATTTTTAACCGCAAGCTTCTTCTCGCCGCTTTTCATATATACATCACCAAGACTATCATAAACATTAAAAGATTCCGGATATTCTTCAGCATTAAGCCTGAATATCTCTACCGCTTCCGTTAATTTATTTTCATTTAGTAATTTATAGCCCAGGGCATTAATGTCACGCTCTGTGAATATGACCCCGGAAGATTCAGCAGATTTCATTTCCCGGTATTTTTTTACTGCACTTTCAATTCCTTCGTCTGCTATAACTTTCTGCATAATTACCGATGCCAGCTCGCCCTTTTTAAATTCATTGGCAACATCTATCTTCAGTGCGGTTACATTATCCTTGTCGTCCTTATCAAAAAACATCGTGTTTTTATTCCATTCATCCTTCCAGCCACCTTCTTCATCTGGCGGCTGAAGCTTAATAATTCCTTTTTCAAGCGGATCATCTACTGCCAGAGTACCATCTTTATAAAACAACGTAAATTCAGCATTAGCCTGTGCAAATAAATATTTCCCAAGGTATGGCTTTATGTCTTCAGGTACTTCATCTTCAAATTTTTCCGGTGAAGATTTTTTTGTCATTGCCAGAATTTCATGCAGAATAAACTTATCAATCTTTTCATTGTCATTTTTCCCGAATTCCAGATACAGTGTGGGGCTCAGCTTGCAGTACCACCTTCCTTTTGAATCGGGTTCGTTAAACGGAAGCACCATCTGACCGGGAATATCAACAGACAGATTGTTTTCCTTTTCAAGAACTTTAAAAGTTTTTCCCGACTGCATGTTCGTATAACTACCGAGATACAGGCCATATTTATCTTCAACTGTTTCTGTCGGTTTATCACCAAGCCTGTAATCAACTATTTCAAACTTTTTCCCGTTAAAACTGCTGGATAATGACTGATATTCGGAGATCCGGATGTGCCCGGCATCTACAAAATCATTCTCGTTTGCGGTTGCGTCTACAGGAATCCATCCAGCATTGCCCATATAAATTTCATTCCATCCATGCTGACCAAATCCGCCCCCGTAATTGGGGACATACATTCCGCCCCACACCACTCTGGCCGGTATCCCTACCGCCCGGCAGAATGCCGCCAGCAGAAATGAATGTGCTCCGCATTCACCAGCTCGTATATCAAAAGTTTTTCTGGCGGTACCTCCTCCCGGAATGGCATAATGGATATTTTCTGCAACCCAGCTGCTTAATTTTTTTGCCGCATCCCAGCTGTCTGTCGATCCTTCTGTTATTTCCACCGCCTTTTCAACCAATAAGGGGTCATTGCTTTCAATTCTTGAATCTGCGGTCAAATATTTTTTTAACTGCTCATTATCAATCACCGGTGGAAAAGGAGGCGCGTCTTTACCGTCATATCTTGGATATGAAATTTCAAAAACGCCATCTATGTGATTGTCCTTTACAGTTCCGGTAAATTTTTGACCCGGGACATTAAGATCATCTATTGTGAAATTCGAACCGGTAGGTTCAATTACCGCACTGACTTTCATGTATGAGATAGATTGAACATCGGAGATTGCTTTATTGGTTTTTGTAAGAATGTTTTCATCCATATTCGCAACTTTTATCTTGTCAATCACATTCTGATCAGAAAGGTAGACTTTACGGTTAGCTACTTCGAACTTAATATAATAATCATGTTCCGGATCCATCCAAAAGGTGGTCTTAACCCCGGTTTTGTTGTTGGTTTGCTGAATCACCGCTGTATTAAAAGTCTGTCCGGCAAGTTCCACCTTCTCTTTTCTCAGTAATTTATATGTTGAACTTTGAATCTCACCTTCCATCATTTCCAGGTTATTGTAAACCATTTCGGTCTTGCCGTCCCGGCCGATATCTTTTCTAAGCCTTTCATACACTTCGGTTGAACCAATCGTTATATCCGGGGAAATTTCAATTTCCCTGGGTTGAGCAAAAAGGGTTGAAGTAATCACCGCCTTATCCCCTTTTACCACCACTTCAATGTGATTTTCTATGGAGCCCTGCTTAATATTTATGCTGCTGAAGCTGTTTCTTCTGGTTACCGGATCTTCATAAGAAACCGATTTCATCTCGGTGTTGAACTCACTCCCCAGCAGCGAAAGCATCAGGAAAATATTCACTTCCCCTTCTATCACCTCTTTCCCTTCCTTCACTACTGGTGTTTCAGAGGCTTCCGTATAACCACAGACTATTCCGTTTATTTCAATAGCATAATATACCTTGCCTGCCTCCGCTGTATCACCTGAATAATCAGAACTGCGCGGGAATATTGCGGTTGCAGCCATAACGGATAAGATAAGCGCATTACACAGTACCAACATTGAATATTTAAATAATCTCATAACTACTCCTTTAAGAATTAATGTACTTCAAAATTATTGCAATCACAGCGAAGACAAGTGCTGTATTGATGGCAATCAGCCAGTGATAAAATAAATGGCCGGTATTGCCGGTTTCCTCTTCTGTAATTTTTTTATACCGGTATGCATAAAAAGGATTCATAACGTTCAGAAAAATAAAGTAGACTTTAATGTTTCTTTTTCTCAGCTCACTATATATAATTATGCTTGTTACTACATACCATATGACTGCAGCGAAAGCGATAAACGCAAATAAATATGTTAAAACCATTTCCGTCTCCTCCCGGTTAATCGCATGGATCGTAATCAAGGTTCCAAAGCAAATATTTAATTTTCAATGAACCGTCCTGCTCCTTTTGCCAGATAGTAAAATAAGAGCCGTAATACGCACGCGGCCTTGGATGATCTTTATATGTGTATGACATGCCGAAAGTGCCCCGGTCATAAACAAATTCCGAACACTCCCAGATATCCTCAGGCTCCACATTGAATGAACGGTACACTAGATTGTATTTTTTATTCTCGGCATGGCTGTTCTTTACCCCTTCGATCCCTTTTACAGTGGGTCCGAATCCCGGAGATATTATAACATCATCCGTTAAATATTTAATTATTGTTGCCTTGTCATTTTCCATTTCAGCTTTGCCGATAATGGAGTTTATTTTCATTATTTGTTCTTTCAGAGACCCCGTTTCAGGCTCAGCCTGAACTTCCTTTTTTGAATCCGCCAGATCCTGATTTTCACAACCGCCACCGAAAAGCAAGACTATCCCGATTATAACTACTAATAACCATATT
Organism: Ignavibacteriales bacterium UBA6490; assembly: GCA_002435365.1. Taxonomy (GTDB): domain Bacteria; phylum Bacteroidota; class Ignavibacteria; order Ignavibacteriales; family Ignavibacteriaceae; genus UBA6490. The sequence continues at coordinate 11,849 of DJMM01000116.1, read as the reverse complement.
CTGTTCATTTTTACTCCCATAATTATGAGGTTTTTTCTAAAATTTGCTTTATATCCCCCAGCTCTTTTTTTACTGCTTTTAAATATGCGATGGCATAGGAAACCAGCGACATAATTATAAGGCTGTAACAGGCAACCATTACATTTTCTTTTTCGGTTATAATCCCGGTGATTAAAGCAGCTATGGCCAGAAGACCAAATGCTATGGCTCCCAGAATATCCTTAAAGTTCATGCGCTATTCCTTTCCGCTGATAAGATTTAATGTATAATTTATTATAGAATCCCTGCCATCAAGAAAATCCCGGTAGGTCTGTTCGACCGGAAAATCCGGCCCCACCCCCCTGGTTTTATCCATTCCCTCTACCGCAGCAGCAAAAGTCTGATGAGCAATATTTATGATCATACCGGTATTCTTAAGAGAAAATTCTTTCACCCTTGCATTACATTTATATGTTGATCCGCCTTCCTGACCAACGAATTTCCCGATCTTATTGAATTTCAGCACCGCGCAGAAATGTCCGTTCGTAGAACCCATATACTTATCTATCAGTGTATACAGGTTTCCGGTAAAATGATTTTCCGCAACCGGAAC
>DJMM01000116.1:0-11252 GCA_002435365.1 Ignavibacteriales bacterium UBA6490 | reverse complement strand
TCCGGAAAGCCGTAAATGCTTGCAAACCTCAGCGGAAATCTCTTTTCAAATCCGGCACATTTAAACTGGTCGTTCATACCGTCAGCGGAAATACTGTTTTTAATCTTATTTATTATTTCCTTAACCGGAATACCATTTATTTCAATAATAATGCTTCCTAACGGTACTTGTGCGGTATCATTGTAATATCCCGAGACAACGGGATTTCCCTCGATCAGTTTAAGCTGAAGCGGAAAAAGGTTACCGGAGTTCGGTTTCCAGAATCTGTCCGGCATCCATAACCCCGTGTGCATACAGCCCACGTTAACAAGCAAAGGACTGATAGCATTATAAAACTCGGGGTATCCCATGGAATGGTCGATTAATTTATACTGATTCTCAAAAAGACTATCGAATGAGGCTTTGGGGGTATACTCATAAAGGCAGCAATGGGTATCTTCGAGAGATTTTCTCAGTTCCACAAAATCTTCCCGGAGTTCAGTAATGCTGAATTCCTGCCCAACGCTATTTTGTAAATAAATATGAGTATAATCTGATTGCCCTGTGAAGAGAACTTTCCGGATAACCGGTGTATCGCCATCCGGCAGATAAGCAGGATTATTTTGAGCAGTATAAGCCGAATATGTTAAAAGAAGCAGTATTGCTAAACTTAACTTCATCATTTAATGTTTTTTGAGATGTTTAAGTTTATATAAATATAAGAAAAATAATCCCCTCTGATCTAATAATAGGTTAATCGGCCAATAATTTATTTGAATGGATTGCGATTAAGCAACTATTTATAAATAACAAATCAGTGTTTTTTTTCAAAAATAAAGAGGAGATATTTATAACCTGATGCCGGTCTATCCCGGGTCTGATCCCATTCTGATCCCATTCTGATCTCATTTTCATGACGTCAGAACCAAATCAGGTCAGGGTTATTATTGCATTGGTAAGAGGGGAGCTGCACTAGCTGCGGTTATTGATTTTACAATTGGAATTATATATATGTATTTATTCTAGAGATGCAATTTACAGAACAACAAACTGCTCGAATCTTCTTTGTTCACATTTCCCAATACTTGTTAATTACAAAGCTTATTTTTCTTGACATCCAAAGATTAATTTATAAACTTCTTTTATTAATAATCCTCTGCTCCGGAATAGCGGTTATTGTGCTGCTTTTTCTGCGCGCTGATATATCTTCAAAACTTACTGCTCTTCCGAAGCAGACCGCCTGTAATAATTAATTTTGGGGTGAATAAATGCTTTGAAGGAGGATAGAGTGAAAAACTTATTATTATTATTTTCTTTTCTGCTCATCATAAACACGGCTTATTCTCAAACAAATATCCCGCCCGGCAATGTTTCCGGTACCTGGACATTCCTGAATTCCCCGTACAATATTCAGGGAGATATTTCAATTCCAGATGACTCCACTCTCATTATCGAACCAGGAGTTGCTGTTGTTTTTCAGGGTCATTATGCGCTTTATGTTCTTGGACAATTGAAAGCAGTTGGAACTCCGGCAAACAGGATAACATTTACAGTTAATGATACCACCGGATTTTATGATCCCGATACAACTCTGGGGGGATGGTATGGAATCAGGTTTATTGATACTCCGCAGGATAACGATACTTCCCAAATATCTTTCTGCAATCTGCAGTTCGGAAAAGCCGTTGGTGAAGACTGGTTTTTCAACGCAGGCGGTGCTTTTTGTGTTCTGCATTTTGATAAAGTTATTATATCGGATTGCAATATTACTCACTGCAGTGCGGGGGGTCCTCAATTTGCAGTGGGCGGTGCCCTGGCGGTCGGCTGGTCAGATATTCAATTAATAAACAATACTATTTCTTTTAATAAAGCAGATGCGGGAGGCGCAGCTCATTTCTTTGATTCCGATCCCCTGCTTGTTAATAACATGGTTGAATATAATTCCGCATCAGAGGGGGGTGCTTTTGATATTCAATTCAATTCTCACCCATCATTTATGTATAACCAGATAAATTATAATAGTGTATCTGGAAATGGCGGTGCAATAAATATAGGGGGAGATTCTGTTGTCGCTGTTTTCGTTGAGACCACAATTTCAGGAAACTCCGCGCATTACGGCGGGGGAATTAATCTGTGGAACGGTGAACTGCAGCTAAATAATTGCAGCCTGACTGATAATTCAGCAAGCTGGATAGCCGGAGGAATACACGCTGGATATAGTAAACTTAGCATCAATAATACAAGTTTTGATAGAGATACAGCTGCTGTTTTCGGCGGCGCAATGGGAATGTATTACTCGGAATTAACAATAACCAATTCTGCTTTTACCGATAACAGCGCCGGGGTTCTGGGAGGTGCTATTCACTCCGACTTCACCGATATAAATATATCGAACACAACCTTCGAAAGAGATACTGCCGGAAATGCCGGCGGAGCTGTATTTGCATGGCAGTGCCAGATGCAAATTGAGGACTGCAGCTTTACCGATAATTCTGCAACTTATAACGGGGGTGCTGTTGCAACAGATTCTACTACAGCCGGTTTTATTCAGAATACTTTTTTAAATAACCGGTCTGTCTGGGGAGGCGCGATTAATTGCAGTCGCGGGAGCATCAGCCTAACGGATAACAGCTTTACTTCAAATATCGCCGAACATGGTGGTGCTGTTAACGGTAATCTGGCCGACCTCCAAATGGACATAAACTCTTTTGAACAGAACTCCGGTTTTTGGGGAGGAGCACTAAGCTTATATAACTGTAACATTACTGCCGACAGCTGTGCGTTTCTTCAGAACCATGCCTCTGAGGAAGCCGGTGCAATTGAATACATGGTTGATACAGCGTCCTTTAACGGTCAGGTTTCATTGCAAATCAGCAGATCATATTTTACGGAGAACGTTTCCGATAATCTTTACGCCGGTGTGAAGGTAATGCAGCAGAATTCAGATACTTCTTTATGTTATATAAGGACGGATAAAAACATATTCAGAGGAAATAGCGCAAATCAATATTCGGGAATCAGGTTTCTTGGAAATATAAACGATATTCAGGTTAACAATACTATCTTCGAGAACAATTACAATAGCGGAACATGGGCAACCTCAATACTCTCTGCTAACGGTGGCGCAAAAGTAAAAATAAATAATTCCGTGTTTGCAAAAAATTACCCGAGGGCATTATCCGCAAACATAAATTCAGAACTGGATATAATGAACAGCACCATAGTTAATAACTTCGGTGCTCCCAGCGGTGCGCTGAGCCTCCGTAATAATGCAGATGCAACATTGACTAATTCAATTCTCTGGAATAACGGGGATAAACAGGTTACAATGGTTACTGTAAACTCTATGGGAAATTCCCTGACAATAAATAATACCGATTTCCAGTACGGCCCCGACTCAATATCCGTATCCGATTCCCTTTCCATTGTTTATTGGGGCACAGGAAACCTGCTGGATGATCCGCTGTTGGCGGACACACTGAATTCCGACTTCCATCTTGACAATTCCAGTCCATGCATAGGAGCGGGAATTGATTCGATTCAGATCAGCGGTATCTGGTATATTTCTCCCGCCGTAGATATTGAGGGGAATCCCCGTCCGAATCCTTCAACATCGATGCCCGATATGGGAGCATATGAAAACGAGCTGTCCGTTCCCATTCCTGTTGAATTAACTTCGTTCACTGCATCTTTGAATGATGGCAAAGTAACTCTTTGCTGGACCACCAAAACAGAGAAAAACAATCTGGGCTTCAATATCGAACGGAAAACATTCCCAGGCAACAATAAAGAGGAGTGGCTCCTGGTGGGCTTTCAAAAAGGATCGGGGACAACCACAAACGCAAAAGAATATTCATTTGTGGACGATATAAACGGCATCGCTGCAAATTCGTTTTCATACAGGCTGAAGCAGGTTGATTATAACGGCAGTTATCATTATAGTAAGGAAGTTATGGTGGAAAACTCTGCCCCAATCGATTTTGCACTTTATCAGAATTATCCAAATCCGTTTAACAGCTCCACGATAATAGAATATTCTATCAGGGAGAAAGCATTTGTAAACCTTTCTCTTGTAAATATACTTGGTGAAGAAGTTTCGGTCCTGGTAAATAAAGAAAAAGAAAGTGGATATTATAAATATAATTTCAATGCTGCGGGATTATCAAGCGGGATTTATTTACTCAGATTAAAAGCAGAAGATAATTTACTGACAAGAAAAATTGTTCTTATAAAATAATTCCTTACACCGGCAGATTTTATAGCCGGGATACATTTTCAGGGTAAGGTTTAATCTGTTACTGTTTGCAACAGTCTGAATATGATGAAATTCATTTAAGTGCTAAGTTTGGAATATTAAAAACGATATTTCTGATTATTCAACAGGAGGAACAGTGAAGCTGAGTGATATACCCTTCGGTTTAACAGACTGGTCAGCTATTGAGCGAACAGAACATAAAGGTGAAAAGGGTACGGCATACTGGCAGACCCGTAATTTAGGAGATATCCGGGTACGCATGGTTGAATACTCTCCCGGATATATTGCCGATCACTGGTGCAGCAAAGGACATATTCTGCTTTGCCTTGAAGGCGAGCTTATAACTGAACTGCAGAACGGAAAGAAATTTGTTCTGCGTCCGGGCATAAGTTACCAGGTTGCAGACAATACCGAGCCGCACCGCTCGGTTACTGAAACCGGGGCAAAACTTTTTGTAATTGACTGAGGTTGTGTTTTTCCGGATTAGTTTTTTGATTTTCGATGAAACGTGCCTGAATTTACAGAACATATTTTGTGTCTTTGAACGTTTTTTACTGTATAGGTAGTATCTTTATGTAATTTTTATCTTATCTTCCATTGTGTCATGCTTATCTCACTCTTATCCCCTCATAACAAGGCAGGTTAATCATATTACATAAGCCGGGTATCAAAAAGCTAAAGAAAAGAGCGAATATTACTCCTTCCATGGTTGTTGAATCTTTTCTTTTTATCAGAAATGGTTATCTGTCCTGACGGCTTAATAAAAAACCATTGCCGATGCAGTGGTTTTTCCAAAAATGGATAAGCGTTATTATTTTATCAGAATCATTTTCCTGGTTACATTATATGAAGCAGTACTCATACGGCAGAAATAAACACCGCTGGGTAAATTCTTTGCATTCCAGGTTAGTTCATAACTTCCTGCCGGTTTTTTTTCATTAATCAATGTTTCCAGTTCATTACCAATTATATCAAACACCTTTATAATAACAGTGGATAGTTGAGGTACCGAGTATCTAATTACTGACGTACCATTAAACGGATTGGGGTAGTTCTGAAACTCCAGATAATTGGTCGATGCCCTGCTGTCGATCTCATAAACACCCGTAGTGGTTAAATCTGCGAAATAAATTCCTTCCTTTTCAGTACCACAAAGTAAAATGCCGTCCAGGTTCACAATTATGCTCTTAATAAAGTGATCTGATAATCCTGCTGAGGCACTGAGCCAGTTTTCTCCAAAATCGGCAGAGATAAACACACCATCTGAGTCAGAACCCACTACAATATTATTATTGAAAAATCCAATGCTGTTTATTCTGCTGCCTAAGCTACCAATATTTAAATTAAGCCAGCTGTTTCCATTATCATGGGAGTAGAGCCCAAGACTGGTGTTCTGATGGGGATAATTCCAGTTATGCAGTATCGCAAAAACATATTCACCAGCTGATTCCATATGTTCAACTGTATAGCCCGGAATATCAGATAATGATTCTACCCAGTTCTCGCCTTTATTACTCGACTTATAAATGTATCCGTTCCTGTAACCGGCAAATACATTATCATTTGCATCAACGCAGACGGAGAAAACATTTGTATCGGGGATATCTGAATTTTTATAATACCAGCTGGTATCCGAAGCAAGCCGGCGGTAAATACCCTTGGTATCCAGAGCGGCAAAAAGGTCTCCGCTTGAATTAACCGCAATATCCATTACCACCTGGATCCATGGATAATCCGGATGTATAAGCGGAATTCCCTGGTGAAAATATTCCCAGCTTTCGCCTCTGTCTGTCGATTTATATAACATTCCCCAGAACGCAAATTCTACTGTAGGTCCTAGAAGGATGTAATTCTTATGAGCCAAAAAGCTGAAATGGTGTGAGCCGCCAAAATAATATGCAACCGGGAACCAGTTATTTCCATCGTCCGTTGAGCGGAAAAATCCCGAGTAATAATTACCCATATAAAAATTATTGTTTGAATCGAATCCCAGCGGGATAGAATGATCCAGCGGTAAACCCGAATTGGCCTGTTTCCATTCCGATACCGATTGGTTTTTTCTGAACAGTCCGCCTCCCGCCGAACATATATAAATAGTTTTATCCTGTGCGATATAAATACTCAATACCTGGCTCATTACCTGATGTAAATTAATCTGAATAAATGACGACTGGTCAAATGCCTTCAGAAAAACACCTCCTTCAGCAGTACCCGCGTAAATATTCCCCTGGTCATCAACAGCTACAGAGGTAGTCAACTGATTTATTAGTCCGGCATTTAATTGTTCCCAGGTCGCTCCCTGGTTCTGCGAACGGTAAATTCCCTGTCCGCGGAAAAAAACATTGGCATAAATATCGCCGTTATTATCAACACAAAGATCGGAGACCATGTGATCTCCGGAAATCCCGGTCTTGGTCCATGTGTCCCCGTTATCGGTTGACTTATAGACACCACTGTTTGCCCCCGCAAATAAAATGTCATTCTGGATAGAAATGAAACAACTTGCAGAGATATTGATGGTTGCCGCCTGCCAGGTTGTTCCCTCGTTTGTTGATCTGAATATTCCATGATTTGAACCGGCAATTATGTGCCCGGCTGAATTAACTATAATACTAACGTAACTCGCCTGAGGTGCATTCAGATTTATCCACTCTCCGTACGGATGGTTGAATTTAAAGATAGTGGCGCCGCTGCAGGCAAACAATTGATCCCCGTTTACCGAGTAAATGTTATTTATGTAGAGGTTTGTAAGTCCGGTATTGCATTCAGACCATGTGGCTCCGTTATCAGTCGATTTGAAAACTCCCAGAGTACTGGTGCTCAGGTAAAATTCGCCGTTCGATAACTGGGTAATACCGGTAACCGCTGATGCCACCGGGGCATGCAATTGCCGCCAGCTTAACGGCTGCGGGAAAATCTGGTTGGATAATGCTACGGCAGAGATTATATAATAAAATATTCTGATTGCCATACTTATTCATGTTTTATTGTTAACGTTTCCGGGTAAAACCAGGCATTCTTCAATGAAATTGCCGGATTTGAATTACCCTCATTAATATAATCATTATAGCGATGCGTGTCACCGCAGCCCGAATTTATTATAATTATACAATTACTCCTCAATAATTATCACTTTATCTGTGAAGTTAACATTTACCACATTAAATTCCCTGAAAAAATTTCCGCCCAGCAAAGCCCCGGTATCTTTAAGACCCAGATTGTTTATAACCGGCAGATCCGCGGAATAGAAATCCTTAAATTTAAATTCAGTTTGTCCCAGTAAAAAATTATTCACCTCTGCCACATCCGAAGGAATTGAGTTGCCGTCCAGCCCGCGGACAACCGGCCCCCCGGGAGCTATAGTTCTTAATCCAAGTCCGTTCGAAACAAATGAGTAGCGTGCACCGGTATCAAAAAGGAATGCCACCGGCCTGTCATTAATTTGTCCGTCAATAAATATCTGGTTATTAATAAAAAAGAAAGGAATTTTATAATGATCTGCTGCCGTAATCATGTCCTGTTCAAAAACAATTTTGCCCCCTTTACCGCGGGAATATTCAATCGATACTGTTTTTGCCATTTGCAGGATATCCATACCTATAATACCGGAGACTTTCTTGCCGGCAATAGCCGGCAGAGTTTCAACTACAGTTACCGGCAGATTATTAAGCACCAGATTACCAAAACTGAACTTTTCCACAACAGTGTTTCCAAGGAGACCGGGAACACTTCCCCCCGCAGCTCCCAATTCTCCTTCGGAAGTTTTTATGCCGTCAGCAGAATATTGAACACTGGTGATCCCGGTTATACTGCTACCAGCCGGGATATATTCTTTGGAAAATACAGTCCTGCCTGCCCCGAAATCGATTATAAAGTAACCATCGGTTTGAGCATTTGTCTTTCCCTTAACAAAAAGAAGATTCTCACGAATTTCAAGATTGGCTGTACCTGCAATATATTTTATCTCTTTGGGCTTACTTACCTCTGTGGTTACAGAATAATCTCCTTCTGCCATAGGAATCCTTCCCCCGAACAGATCAAAAACCGGTCCATCAGCATCGCCGTATTCATTATAGTTTTTTATATAGAATGCCTTCTTCCTTCCATTTCCGCTAATCACATTAACTCTTATAAAATAACTTTGCAGATCAGAATATTTAACCTTGGGAAGAAATCTCTGGTTACCTGACTCATCAACTATTGAAACCTCCATCTCGCCCCCGGCGCCATAAATATTAATAATATTATTCTTTTCAGTTGCTTGTACGATGTCACCTGACTTGCCCACCCCCACCGGGATAATAAAAGTAATAATATCACTCTGTTTAAAGCTTTTTTTTACCCCTTCATTTATAGATACCGGCTCCAGGTAAAAAATGCCTTTTGTTTCTTTAAGTAAAAATATTTTATAACCATCTTCGGGCTGCGCATAAGAGCAAAAATTTGAGGATATACAGAACATAATTAATAAAAAGAAAGCCATAATTTCTCCAGTTTCTAATGTTAGACGGATATTAAGGCTCGGTGTTTCAGGGGTTATTATAACCGGCAGATTATCCGGATACAGGGATCAAAATTTAATCGAGAGGTTCAATTTTATCTGATTTGTTAATCTACACCGAAATATTAATTGATGCGGAACCATAACCTCCACCATTTTTATTGATGGAGGATTATCAATAATATTTGATTTTATTTACTTTATTAAAATCATTTTCCTGGTTTCCATAAAACTCTCTGCCATCCCGCTGCCAGTGGCAGCTCTAAGTTGATAGAAATACACTCCGCTTGGAAAGTTAGCTGCGTTCCAGGTTATTTCATATGTGCCTGCCGGTTTCACTTCGTCAACCAGGTTTTCCACTTCATTTCCTAAAATATCGAAAATTTTCAGTTGAACCTGCCGCGTTCCCGGAACCGAATAATTTATGACTGTGCCGGCATTGAAGGGATTGGGATAGTTTTGTGATAACAGAAAATTACCCGGTGTACTATTTTCTAACCTTACATCGGTCACGATCTGGTGAAAGTATCTTATTAATCCGGCTCCATGCTCAACAGCTTTAGGAACCAGATCCCGGCATAAATCCACCATCTTTGCTTTTGGAAGAACCGTCCCGTTCGAACCAGCAGTACTTTTAATTTTCAATTCAAACCAGCTCCCATTAATTTCAGCAAGCGGTAACGTGGCATAAGTTATGGGATTCTTTACAACCCCATTCTGATCCAGAGCAGCACCCCATCCTCCGTTCCAGGCAGGAGCTGCATAAAACTGATTAACCAGAGGATGCAGATAAGTATATTCGCCGAGCTTTCTCAAATAATCCTCCCATGATACGAATACCGGAACATTTGAGGGCGAGGCCAGGTTAAGCGCAGACCGGAACTCTGTTAATAAATCAGGAATAATTATTATGTTCTGCACTAAAATCCCGCCGGATAATGCAAGTTCATATTCATCAATGGTTAATTCAAGCTTGTCCGGATTCAGAAGCGTGCCTGACTTAAGCTCTACTACATCCATACCATGGTTAACAACTCTTACATGTGATGGAATGGAAAGATCAGCCAGCAGATGAAGAAGGTGCCCAAGGCACTGATATGCTTTAGCTTTTTCTCCCGATATATATAACTGCACAGCATTATACCAGATATGTGAATTGCCGGGATAGTTTGCCCAATCTACAGTGGTTGATTTTGCGCCAGGCCATTTAAAATTCTGAACGGGATCATAACCATGATTCAGACCTCTGTACCAGCCGCTGGATGTATCTCTGTAAGATCCATACGGAATTTTGGTAAACGGATAATAACCTAAAAAATCAAAGTCTGGTCCCTGACTCCAGGGTGCCGGAAAGTGTTCACCAATTATTCCCGGAATATCTTCAAAATCTTCACTATAAGCTCCGGCTTCCAGTCTGTCTCTTATTTCCTGAATCGTAATGCCGTTCGTATCCAGGAATCCGGCTTCAACAGCCAAATCAAATGACCTCAGAACAATTTCCCGGTGATTAGGAACTCCCGAATAATTTATCTGTGAATCATGACTTATAATTAATTGCGGGTTTATGCTCCCGGTGTTATCGGTCTGCACCGGAATACCGGTACCAATTACTAAAAATATTAAACTGGAAGAAAATAATATCTGCAAAGTTTTAATTTCCGGCTATAGTGAATTATTTATAAATTCCTCTCAGATCGCCCACCGAAAAATTCGGGTAGTTGATTACATTTACATTTTGGGAAGAATATGAAATTGTCCAGAAGGTGGACTGACCATTGGATAACGGTACCCCGATCTGAGTATAGTTGCCTCCTAATTTTGTGGTTTTGTTGGAATTGGTGTAGAACTGGCATTCAACATACCAAGGTGAGTTTACTTTTGAACTGCCGTTGTTTTTAACGGTACCCTTAGCCACCAGTTTGTTGTTGGGGGCGTCTAAATATGTGGTGTCAACCGCAAAAGAAAGGCTGGGGATGGGGGTGTCCTGGTTAGAACCCACCGTGGTTTCACCCGGATCACAGGAAATCAACAGTAAAGACACCAATAAAACAGTGCTAAGTAGAATGATTCTCATATTTTTCTCCATCGGATGTAATTTGATCTAAAGCTTTTTATTAATTTTTATAAAGATTGTGCCTGACAAATAAAAGTCACTTATCGTTATTTATGTCGAACCATGTTTGGTTCCACATCATAGCTTATTAATCAGCTGTCCGCAAAATATTTGTATTACTAATACCAGTTGTCAAAAAAATGTAAAAATCAGGCAATAATTATTTTATACTCCCCCAAAATCCCCGTCAACTGCATGTAGACGGGGATTTAAACATCTCGCGACTTAACTCACTACTTCAACAAAATCATTTTTTTAGTTCCCACAAAACCCCCGGCTCTTAGTTGATAGAAATAAACCCCGGCCGGGTACTTTTCTGAATTCCAATTAACTTCATAGTTCCCGGCAGACTTTAATTCATTCACCAGAGTTGCCACTTCATTTCCCAGCACATCATAAACTTT